>VGZN01000061.1 GCA_016872635.1 Planctomycetota bacterium
TCACGGCGGTTGCATTACCGCTGTTGGTAATAGTCCAGCCAGAGGTGCCAGTGGCTGCGCTAACGTTGATGCTGCGCCCACTGGCGGTAATCGAGCTGGTCCCGGCGTTGCTGGTCGATGACGTCGCGGTCCACGCAGCCGTGGCGGTGGCGTTGGCGGTGGCACCTGCCGAGATGTTGACGATATCGACCCCGTTGCCAAGATCGGTGATCGTATCGGTACCTGAGTCGACGATGAAGGTATCGGCGCCATTACCACCGGTGAGCGTATCATTGCCCCCCGCGCCGCGGAGCACGTTCCCACCCCCATTACCTGTCAGCGTGTCATTAAACCCGGAACCGGTTAGATTCTCAAAATGTTGTAAGGTGTCGGTACCGGAGCCAACCGTATTTTGGGCGGCCGTTGTCGCTAAGCTCACCGTTACCGCTGAGGTCGCATTCTCATAGCTGACCGTATCCGTTCCGGTTCCACCATGGAGGTTATCGTTGCCGCTCGACGCATAGACGAGATCATTGCCGCCACTGGCATTTACTGATGTTTCAGTCACACCATTATCGGTGAACGTGTCATCGCCCGCCGTCAGAGTTATGGCTTCGGCTACGTCCGATACCGTGACACTAAGGACCTTATCAAACGTCGCACTCGCTGCATCGGACACTCGAATCGTAATGTTATGACTGCTGGCGGATTCGAAGTTCAGCAAACTGCTGTTGGCTACCGTAACAGCCCCCGTTGAACTGTTAATCGCAAAGCGACCGCCGGCGCTGTCGGTCAGCGACCAGGTTCTCGTATCACCACTATCCACATCGCTCCTAGTGACCGTACCAACTGCCGTACCGTTGGCTGAGTTTTCCGCGATAGTCAGCGTGCCCGTGATGTCGTTGGGAGCATCGTTGGCTCCTTGGATAGTTACCGTGATTTGGCTAGTACTCGTTAGCCCACCACCGTCGGTCATCGTGTAAGTGAAGACATCGGTCAGCGTGTTAGCGGATGTTCGCAGTGATTGAACTGCAGTATTCGTGTTATCGACAGTGTAGGTATATGCACCAGTTGACCCTATATTGATCGTGCCATAGGTTCCGGTGACATTCGTGCCGACATTGGTCGAAGCCGATCCGACAGTGCCAACCGCCACTCCGCTGACGGTTTTCGTGTCGCCGCTATCAACGTCTGTATCGTTGGCAAGCACATTACCCGTTGGATTGGTACCGGCAGTGCCGTTGCTCACACCACCCGCTTCGACTGCCGTGGCGGTGTCCGCTAGGGCCACCGGCGTGTCGTTAACGGCTGTGATGGCGATTGTCACTTCGCGGGCTGCCGAATCGATGGTGGCCAGACTGGCCATTTCGCTGCCGCTCAAGGCCCGGCTGTAGTATCGGGCATCGTCGAGGCTGCCATTCAGGTAGCGGGACATAATCTCGTCCTGACCGATCGACATGGTACCGGTGTCGGACTGCAGGCCATAAGGCAGGGTCAGGGTGGCGCGTGCGACCCCATCCACGTAAAGGGTGCCGGTTCTGGTGCTAGTGTCATAGCTGGCCCCGTAATGGTGCCAATCGGTAAGATTGAAGCCCGAGATCGACGCTAGACTAATGGAGTTGGATTGCCACCCGGCCAACAAATCCCACAGAAAAAGAGTAAGGCCGCCACCGCTGGCATCGGGGTGCAGGATGAACGAGTTCCGCTTGGATAGCAGCATGCCCGTGCTGTTCCAGGTACTAGTCGCACTTTTGGCCCACACACCGATCGAAAATGAGCCCGAATTGGTGAAGCTAGCCGTCTCGATGCCAGCGCCTGTGCCCGATAAGGTCGCGACATTTCCACGCGAGGCGTCTGTGGCCGCCACGGCCGTGTTCTGGGTGCCATCGGCCGTGGTCGCGATGTCGTCCGCCAGTCGAGCTGCGTTATCGAACGTGTAACGCAGCACTAGACTAGCGTCATTGTCGAGCGTACTGATTTGAGTGCTAGGCTGGGCGAAGACCCTCAGCGCGTCATTGACATCCGTGTTGGCCAGCGCGGTGTATCGGAGTCCGTTCAGCGCGGCGTTGATGCTCGCCACCGATCCGGTGAAGGTCATGCTGGCATTCGCGGTGCCAGTGCCTGCGGTGAAACTCAGGCCGGTGGTGCCGGCCAGCGTCAATGTGCCCCGCGCCACGGAGAGCGTGACAGTCTGGTTCGTACCGTCCCCATCGGATACGGTAACGGCATTTCCATTGGCGACCGAGAAAATTACGTCCACGTCTTCAATGGTTGAGACGGTAGCGGGTGCAGCAATGATCGAACTGTCAGTGACCGAGGTCACCGTGATAGCTACGGTGTCGTTGTCAGTGCGCAAACCGCCCGATCCTGAGTTACCCAGATCAGTTGTGATGACAGTGAGCAGTGCCGACCCGTAATAGTTCGCCGTGGGTGCGTAGCTCATACCGGCTAGCGCTGTGTTGATGTCGGCGAGGCTCCCCTGCACCGTCATGGTCGACGATCCGTTGCTGCCGGCGGTGACGCTCAGGCCGGTGGTACCAGACAGCGTCAGTGTGCCGTTGGTGACCGTCAACTGGGCTACCATGGTGCTGCTGCCCGCATCGACATCGGCGATCGAAATCAGGTTGCCGTTGACGCTTGAAAAGACCAACAACGTGTCTTCGGAGGTAGACTGGACCCCTGGTACGGTGTTCACCGGCGCTTCGTTGACGTTCGACACCGTCACACTTATTGTCTGTTGATCGACTTGCCCATAGACATCGGCGACTTGCACGTTGACAATGTAGATGTTGTTCCCGTCGCTATCCGTAGGAACTTCAAAGTTCGGTGCCGAGGTAAAAGCCAGCGCGCCCGTCGTTGAATTGATGGTGAAAAGGGATGAATCAGCCCCGCCGGCCAGCGAGTAGGTCAGCGTTTGCGTTGGTGTATCCGAATCGGTCGCCGTCACCGTAGTGACCGCTATCGAGTTTTCTGAAACCGTTGCTGTTGCAGTAACTCCACCTCCCCCCGACGTGATCACCGGCGCCGCATTGGGAAGCGTGAACGCGACGACCAACTGCGGAGCAACCGCGCCTTCATCGCTACTGAACGTTACCGTCGTCGTACCCGTATCTGATGAGCCGAGCAAAAGCCCGAAATTGCTGTAGGTACCCGCATACCACTGGCTGACCAAGGTGGTTATGTTGAAGGAGAGGGTACCCGTTGCTGCAGAATTCAACGTCGTGATCGCCGTCGCAGCATAATCGCCACCCGCGGTTGTCCAGTTATTGGTACCGTTCCTGGAATTCCATGTCGCACCCGCCTCGGTCCACGACGATGTAACCCGATACACTTCGATGTTTCCACCACCATTCACCGTCGCGTTCAAATTCAATGTGGCACTAGTAATGGTAGCTCCCACCGGAATATCGCTTAACCCGAACTGCAACAAAGCACGCTGATTCCCTGCACCTCCACCGCTCTTGTCCACGACTAGCCCTGTCGAAGACCCATAATTCGTCGTCGGAAGATTCGACTTGATATAGGTATCGTAACTGGCAATAAATGTATCGCCAGTTGCGCTGTTGGTCACCTGTACCGCGATCGCTTGCGTGGCCTGCAGTGCACCATCACTTACCTGAACAGTCACGTCATAGACGTTGTTAGCGCCCACGTCGGTTGGCGCCTCGAAATTTGGAGCCGTAACAAAAGCCAAAACGCCCGTGCTCGAATTGATCGTAAACTTCGATGAGTCGGCACCTCCGATGATCGAATAAGTGAGCGTGGTGGAGGCGTCGACATCGTTTCCGACAACGGTAGTAACTGTAGTTGAGTTTTCTGCAACGTAGAGGGTTGTAACACCACTCCCTCCGTTACTCGTGATCGTCGGAGTATCGTTTGCTCCTTGGATGGTGACAGAAACCTGTGCGGTAGAAGTCATACCCGCTGCATCTTGCGTCGTGTATGTAAATACATCCACAAGCGTATTTGCACTCGTTTTCAACGCCTGAACCGCAGCATTCGTGTTGTCCACGGTATAGGTATAAGCGCCGCTGGAGCTGATCGTGATCGAACCATAGGCACCAGTGACGCTCGCCCCGACGGATCCGCTTGCAAAAGCGGCTGTACCGGCCGCGACGCCCGACACGCTATTCGTCCCACCACCCAGATTCCCTACGTCATTGCTGAGCACGCTTCCGGTCGGATTCGAGCCAGCCGTACCATTGCTTACACCACTCGCTTCAACAGCGGTCGCTGTATCGGAAACGGCCCGTAGCGCAGTCTTCGTTCCGTCTGCAAATTGAAAGGATTCAACGCCATAGACGCGATCGGTTCCGTCCCGACTCACCAAATAGTCCGAGATTTGATAGTAGGTGCCGTAACTATCCGTCCCGGAGGTGATCGTGTACCCGCTCCAATTCCCTGTGTAAATTGCAGTGTCACTCCCGGATCCACCAAAAAGAAAATCGTTACCACCGCCACCTTGCAGCGAATCGTTCCCCGCTCCGCCATCGATCACGTTGGCATTGGAATCCCCGGTGAGTGTGTCTGCATACGCAGAGCCTGTAAGATTCTCAAAGTTGGTGATGGTGTCGGTGCCTGCACCGACGGTGTTCTGAGCCGTCGTTGTCGCCAAGCTAACCGTGACACCGGCAGTGGCCGATGCGTAACTGACAGTATCGGTTCCCGCACCCCCGTTCAACGTATCGTTGCCAGCCCCTCCGTCGATGATGTTGTTGTTCGCATCGCCTGTTAGTGTATCCGCGTTAGCCGAGCCTTGCAGATTCTCGAATCCCCAGAATGTATCGCCGGTAGCATCCCCACCCGATGCCGTACTTGTGGATAGATTCACCGTCACCGCACTCGTCGATCCGATGTAGGATAGGGTGTCCGAGCCTCGACCGCCGAACATCGCATCGCTACCTGGCCCGCCAACGATGATATCATTCCCAGACGCACCATAAATGACATCCGCACCATTGCCACCATAAAGTCTATCTGTACCGCCTTGCCCGGGATATAAACCCCCATCCAAGTATAGACGAACGTTGTCGAGTACTCCATCGACACTAGTGGTTGATGCTGACGTATCGGTAAAACTAATTACCGTCGATGCACCCAAGGCTGTGAAAGAAAATTCGAAATCATCGAAGGTAGTAGTAGCACTGCCTACATCACTAACTGTTTGATCCACCACTAAATAGCCACCCGAAGTAACCTGCACACGAAGTGACTGACTGGTACTCGAAGAAAAGGCACCGTAACTGAATCCGATAATGTAATTCGAGCCAGACGTTGTTGAAATCGTTTGTGAAAGTACGCCATTATTGGCAGTGTTTCCCGATCCAAAAACGGCGCTGCTACTACCCAATACCGCGCCAGCGATGGTACTGGAACTTACATTTCCGCTGACGGTCCATCCTGTGGTTGAAGATTCAAAACTACCGTTCGTCAGAGAATCAACACCATCCCCGTAGAGAATGTCGTTCCCGTCACCACCATCGATGATGTCATCACCATACCGACCTGACAACGTATCGACACCCCAACCACCTAGAACCACGTCCGATCCGACTCCACCGTCCAATGTATCGCTACCATCACCGCCCGCCACGAGATCGTTTCCCCACCCCATACCACTAACAGTATCATTTCCAATCCCTCCCGCCCAACTATCCGAAAGGGTAGTTCCGCTGTACGAATCGGCCGCTGATGTCCCCTCCGAATAGGTGCCTGTCGTCGCAGCGACTTGTTCTCGAATCAGGATGTTATCCACCCCCCACGACTCGTCCGTGAAATGCTGATCAAGCCCTGAGCCGAAGCCTAACTTCAAAGAGGTTGCTGTGGTGTTGACGGTCAATACATAAGTTGACGTCAAATCATACCAAAATCCAATCGCAGCATTTACCGTTGCTCCTGTATCGCACGTGCTATTGGAATAGTCGCTTGCGGTGTTATACGTATAACCGTTACTCACCACTAAATTGTCGTTCACCCAAACCTTGAACGCTTCGCCAAGCCAAGAATCTATTTGGTTGAACGTAAACGAGAGGGTTACCGACGTTTGGTTCCCCGAAAGCGTGAACGTCTTATAGACATCCTGCACATTCTGGATACCTAGAGTAGTCGCAGCAGTTCCTGAGTTATTGAAGGCGGTCGCAGATGCCAGATAAGGGCCGAAGTCAGCGCTGCTAGTAACCACAACACCGCCTGTCCAACCGGTGAGATCACCATTATCGAAGTTTTCGAAAATCGGTGTGCTCAATGCGACATCGGAGGTCGTGTAATCTTGATCGAGAAAACGGAACGTCTCAATGTTCGAAACGATATCGGTTCCATCCGGCGATCCCATCCGCAAGTCAGAAATCGTATACGTCGAACCCGATACGGTCACTTGGTAATCACGCCTCGATCCATTGAATACCAAGATGTCATTGCCTGCCCCGCCATCCACGCTGTCGTAACCGCCACCAGCACGGATCCAATCGTCTTCAGTTCCACCGTTGATCGTGTCGTTGCCACCACTGCCAATGATCGTATCGGCCCCGGCACCGCCCAGCAGTGTGTCGTTGCCGCTAAATACCGACACATCGGTAACAAAAACGTCAGCCACCACTGGACCAACAACTCCCGACGTGGAAAGACTTTTGAATTGCAATGTGGTGGAACTGCCAGTCGCCGTGAACGTAAAAAATCGCTCTTGATAGTCCATATTCGACCACGAATGCGTGCTCGCGGTCGTCACCGAGACATCCGACGAGACCCCAGCAGCAGACACCTCAAGTGCTCCGGTAGCAATGCCAGTGGCTGCAGCGGACATCAAGAAGCGAACTTGATAGGTATCACCGGCAACGGTAGCAAACGTTTGACTGATTGCACCAGGAGTGGTAAAACCCAACTCGATGCTCCTACCTCCTGTCGGGGACCCTTGCCAGAAGGTACCTATCAAATAAACATTTCCCGATGCAACAGTCCAACCACCGATCGTCGAACCACTTGTGTGAGTTGTGTAGGAACCGGGATTCGCACCTTGCAGGAACTGCCCATCGATCGTCACGTTTGCGCCGCCAACCAGCACATCGTTTCCAGCCAATCCATCATGCGTCTCTGTTGCGCTCGATCCGGTGAGGAAGTCCGCAGAGGCTGTCCCAGTCGCTAAAAGACTTTGGTAATTGCTGGCCAACATCTCCGGGACCACAAACGCAGTATCGATCGCTCCAGTTCGATACTCCAAGTCCCAATCGCCACCCGATTGTGAACCACCCGTTAAATCGATCGAAGCGGCGATATCTGCACCTGTTGCCGAACCCAGTGCGTCCACAAACAGTCGTCCTAGTTCGCTTTGTGCGACGTTACACCCGAAGATCAGAATGTCCCCATTCTCGGACAAAGATCCTCCGATGGCTCGCAGTTGCTCGCTGTACAGAGCCAATGACTCCATAGTCACATTGCCACTGCCTAGGCGTATCATCCCATCGCTACCGTGCGCATAAATCTGAATCGCAGCGATGTTCGACTCGCCTTGCAAATACTCAGCAATCTGAGTTAGGCCATCCCGGTCGCTCTGCAGAACGTGAATCTCAAAAGTCCCACTGGACGGACTCGTTGGTGCATCAAAACTCGATCGGATCACCTCGACGTCGGCCAAGTCATCCTGCACGAAGACAACTTGCGTCAAGCTTCGGTCCGTAAGAAATTCGTTGACCGTATCGCTCCATAGGGCCGCCGGTGACAGCGGTGGTTCCTCCGACGTTACCCTGGCTTCGACAGGAGTATCCGCTGTTACCTCAAAAAATTTCATTCGATTGGCGTCGAAGGCGAGCATCGAGTGCGAATCGAGTGCGGACTCGAGAAACTCAGGAACCTTGATGAGATTCAGATCCGAAACCACTGCGCCCCGCGTACCATCGCCCAAGGAGCTGAACCGCAACAGTGTGGTGTCACTGGTCGCTACGAACGAAAACGTGCGGCTCATCCATCGTGTACTAAGCACTGACTCCGCCGGATCGGCAACCAGCACTACGGTTTCGGAGGTGTCGCCGGCTGAAAGCTCCAAGGTATTCGTTGGATCCCCCATCAACCAATTTCCCGCTACCGACATCGTCAATTGATACGATTTACCGATCTCGGTGCCAACCTCGCGGGTGATGCTATTCGATTCGCGTGTTCCACCCAGATCGAGGCATCTTCCTCGCAACGGCGATTGCAGCAACTCCTCACTGAGCAGATCCACCGAACCGTTGTCAATCTTCCATCCGCCGACGATTTCCCCAGCAAGAAACGTTTCATAACCTGGGAGGAGGGGAGCTGGTGGATAAAGATCCCATGAGTCCTCCGAAATGAGATTGACTAACTGGTCGAGTTGCGACGCTGAATCCCCAAGCACTTGGTACGGCTCGATCAAGCTGGGCTGATCGAGAGCGAATACGAATGGCAAACTATACGCAAGCGACTGGCTTTCGTTGGATAAACCTCCGCCAGGCTCAACGATATCGCTTGCGCCGGCGGATTCCGAATCCGGAGTAGCTACGTTTACCTGGGAACGAATCTCCGACTGCAAAGCCTCGGATTGCTCGAGGATGTCCGCCAACACATCGTCGACATTCTCCAAATCAAACCATGACTCTGAGGTAACCTCGCGATTTTCGCTTGAGTCGCTGATAGATCCCGTGGGTTCATCGAGTAGCGATTGACTCGTCGATGCGGTGGACTGCGACAAAACCGCAGTCAGTTCAACCGTCTCATCGGAAGTCGATGTTTCCTGAGCCAATTCTTCGGGTACGAGAGTTCCGACCGCAGACTCGGCATCCTGCGAATCCTGCTCTTGAACGGAGCCACTATTGAATCCACCGTCGGGATTGAGAGACTCGATGAAGGCCAGTACTTCGTCTGACAGTTGGACACATGCACCGTCCGCGCCGGCATCCATTCCTGAGTCCAGCATTTCTGCTGGCAATGGCGTACCGCTATACAGGACTCGCTCTTCGAGAACAATGGCATCGACCTCATCAGGCGATAACGGTCGATCGAGCGCAACAGCGGCTTTCAGCCAACGGCCGATCTTACCGAATAATTTGGATAGACCGCCCATGACGGTTGTAGGGGTTTCATCGAGCCTTGGTGATTCCAGACTCATCGCAGTTACTCAACCTTTCAACGGGTAAACGGCGTATTTACACTCAAGCCCTTCATCGGAACGGTATGCCACCTTTGTCAACTAAGCAAAGGAACTCTCCTCGAGAAAGTTGGCTGGTAAGTCAAGCTGGTAGGATGGATCCGATAATTCGGGTAACGAAACATGGATCTACGGTTACCCAAGTCCCGACGCCAAGTTAACAAAACACACGCGCTACAGAAAAACGCGTTTAAGCGAATAGCGAGCCGCTTCGCGGCTAGAGAGTCGATAGATGAAAGTAGAGAGTAGAAACCAACATCAAAAAGAGCGGCTGAATTTCGTAGGTGATTCAGCGTTGGTGATAAACTTGGAATAACTGAACCGCAACTGAGAAACTCTCCTCCTTCCTACCGATTGCTTCCTTTGCGTCTTCGCGTCTTTGCGTGCCATATGGATTTTTACTACCACGATTCCTGTGCGGATCGTATCCTCGCGGCTATCACTTCGATACGCCCCTCAACCCGACGCTCACGCTTAGGGCTCGGATGGGATTCGCTCCGCGAATTAAAACTTGAACACAAATCCGAGCCACGCGTGCGAGCAAGTGGCGACTGGACGCAGGAACCCGGATCCCCCGTTGCTAACCATGATCATCACCCCAACACCGGCGGTCATGATCAATATGTCGTAACGATCACTTCTTAGCGCACCTCAACCCGGGGCTCACGCTTAGGGCTCGGATGGGATTCGCTTTGCGAATCATCCAAGAAATTATTCGCCTAGCGAATCCATTTCTATTTGCGACTCTTGCGATCTGCGCGATACATCGACGCCATCTCAGCAAGTTGGTCTCCTAAAATCCCACGCGCTTCCGCCGGTTCGATTAATTCTGCCGAGGAACCCAAACGCAAAACCTGTGGGATCACCTCCATGGGATGGTATGCGGGTACCGATAGGATACTATACCCGTCGCGGCATGTTTCAACCTGCTGCTCCGCGTGCCACGGTTCCTCCTGGACCCAACGTGCAGCTTTCGCATTCAACCGAATCCGATAAATCGTGGGATGATCACCACTGAAAATACCGACGCTTCGTCCCAAATGGCTGTCTAAATCGATCTGATCATCCGGCTTGAACCAATCATCCATCGCCGTAGCTTTTAGAAATCGATCCAATTTCCAGTGCCGCAATCGCTCTTGCGACTCTAAATCCGTGTGCTGTCCAAACTCCGTCGCTACTAGATAAATGCTCGACTGAAAGATCGCCAAACCATAGGGTTCCAGGATACGCTGTCGTGCTGGGCTGCCCGTAGCTTCATACTCGACATCCAATCGTCGATGTTCTTGGATTGCGCGATTGATTGTCTTCAACATCCCTTGCTGTTTTTCATACGTCTTAGGCACCACACCGAGAATGCGCAATGTCCGACGGTACCGCTCGTAATGTTCATATACACCCGCAGGTAATTGGTCACGTACCTTGTTCCAGAACGCCTCGATGCCCTGCCAGAACTGTGTCCCGGCGAGAGGAAACAAAAGGTCGCGCCCAATCGACAGCGAAATCAATTCGCTCGCCGTGATCGTTAAGCGGTGCAGTCCAGTGTCCGCCCGACTCATCTTCCAAACTTTGCCTGACGCGGTTTCCTCAGTGATGATCGGCATGCCGGCCGCTTGCAAAGCCTCGATATCCCTACGGATACTCCTCACGTGCAAGCTACCCAGCCCAAGCTCGTCGACTACTGTGTCGCGCAGATCCTCTAGACTCGCCCCGTATCGGCGACGCTCTAACACCTGAATGATCTTGTGCTGTCGAATCAGCTGTTCGTTGCGCGCCACGATTCAGACTCCTTTCCCTTCAAACCAATCAACTAAAAGCCAGCGGGGTCCCGCCAACATCGTACCTCCGCACCCCGTCAGGGGAAACCCGCGGTAGGTCGAGAGTAACTACGCAGCACGGGTCCATCAAGACAGACGATGCAACCTAGGCCCTTGCGATTAGTCAAGATAAGTCGACCAGCGAGCAGCACTCTTGTACTGGTTCACCAATTTCTCTGCGTCTTGTGCGGTCGTTTTTCCCGCTCCGACCAAACCTGAGAGTCGCTTGGCAAACAAATCCTGCAAGGCCGACGTGTCGTACCGAGCAAATGCCACCATATCCTGAATATTGCTACCCGGAACAATTTTCGCCACATGGAATCTTCCATCCGACTCCATGAAGATCTGAGCTTCGTTAGGTAGGCCAAACAAATTGTGATAGGAACCCATGACTTCTTGGTAAGCCCCAACGAGGAAGATTCCCAAGTAGTACTCTTGATTCTCTTTCCACTCGGGGAGTTCCAGCGTTTGCTTAACATCGCGCAGATCGACAAACTTATCGATCTTGCCATCGGAATCGCAAGTCACATCGACCAGCGTTGCAAAATCAATTTTGGGCTCTTGAAGTCGATGCAGGGGAACCACGGGGAACAATTGACCGATGGCCCAGGAATCGGGCGCCGAACGGAACAACGAGAAATTGCACAGGTACTTCGCAGCCAAAATACGTTTTACATCTTCGAACTCTTCGTTAGGGTTTCGCGTCTGCTCGGATTCCTTCAAGGCCCTGGCGCATATTTCCCAATAGAGCACTTCTCCTTTGGCTCGATCCTCGAGCGAGATCAGCCCGAGATTGAACTGGGTGTGAAGCTCGTCCTTGTGCTCGACCGCATCATGGTAGTACTCGAAGTAGTTCTTTCCGTTGAGTTCATCGAGCAACCACTTCATCTCAGTGATCACTTGCGGATCATCTTCATCGATGGTGACTTCGGGTTGGTCGTCGGCAAAGGTTTCGATTTCCTCACGGATCGATGTTACCAGCACCGTATGATATGCGGTCATCATCCGGCCACTTTCGGTCACCAAATTCGGATGTGGAACATTCTCTTCATCGCAGACCGATTGCACGGTGTAAACGACATCGTTAGCGAACTCTTCGACGGTGTAGTTCATCGACGATTCGGTCCTGGTTTTCGAGCCGTCGTAATCGACACCTAGACCTCCGCCGATATCGAGAAAATCGACCGGCAATCCCCATTGATGGATTTTGGCGTAGACGCGTCCTGCTTCCTTCATCGCGTTTTTGACGCGTTTGATATCGGTGATCTGGCTACCGATATGAAAATGAAGCAACCGCAAACAATCTTGTCTCCCTTCCTCTCTCAGTAAGCGAATGCATTGAAGCAGTTCCGAGGTGGTTAGACCGAATTTGGCGGAATCCCCGCCTGAGCTAGCCCATTTACCAGACCCCTTCGTGTAGAGTTTTGCACGCAATCCAACCCACGGGTAAACCCCGGTTTCAGCACAGACTCTCAGTAGGATGCGGAGTTCGTTCAGTTTCTCGATGACAATGACAACCCGCTTGCCGGACTGCACAGCGAGCAGCGTTAAACGGCAAAACGATTCATCTTTGAATCCATTGCAGATGAGAAGCGATTCCGGCGTTTGCTCTTGAGCGATGGCAGCGTAAAGCTCTGCTTTGGAACCGCATTCTAACCCCACCCGATATTTCCCAGTCTCCTTGAGAAATTCCTCGACAACTTCTCGCCTCGGATTCACCTTCATCGGGAATACCGGATAATGTTTCCCCTTGTAGCCAAACTCCTCAATCGAGTCGCGATAGGCGGTGGTCAGAATCCGCAACTGGTTCGTCAGAATCTGTGGAAAACGCAATAGCAAAGGAAGATGAAGCTTCCGTTCCTTGACGAGGTGATCAACCACCGCCTTCAAATCGACGGCCCGTGCATCGTTCATGGCGGGATGGGCTACGATGTTCCCCTGAGGGCTCACTCCAAAGTACCCTGCAGACCAATTCTCGATCCCGTACGTGCGATAGATGCGCTGAAGGGTTTCTTCGTTCATTCTTGGGTGGTTTCCTTGCCGTTTCGGCAAACTAGCTACGAGGACCCAAGGATTCTACCCCACCGCCTGAAACCATCACAGACGGCGGAGTCGTAGGAAATTTCAAAGGATCGTGAAAACGCAGTAGTGAAGCCTATCGCGATGCAAAAGAACGCAACGCTTCGAGAACTTGCACCATCTTGGACTGCGAAAAGTCTCCCCAATTTGCTGACCGGTGTCGAATCACACACAACTTGAACTGCTCGAGAGCGTCCGCCACGTCGGGTGGCAATGGACCAAGTTCAGCGAAGGGATTGCCTTGATCTCCAGCATTCTCGAAGGACTCTTCGGGACCTGAACTGCTGTCGGATGAATCATAGGAGGCAATATTTTCGCTCTCTTCGTCCCCAAAGTCGGGTCCTTCGGCGAGCGGACCTGATTCGATTCTCCCATTGGAGTCCCTTTCAGAACGAATCTCCTCATCCTCGTCATGCTCCATTCCTGCCGAGCGATCCTCCTCTAGCGCGAGACCCACGAATCCGTCGTCCAATTCCGATGTGATCAACTCCTCGTCACGTTCCGAGTTCCCATGATCTCCCCCCATGGCCTCGGATCTCGTACGACGCATTTGGGAGACACTCCAATCGCTTCGCGCGGCACCTTCCAACCACAATTCCGCATCATCCCAATCCAAAGCAGCTAAAAAATGACTCCAATACAGCCCTTCGTAACTGGATTGGCTTTCGCCAAATCGTTCGTAAACCCGTCGTAATCGCCCCACGTGCTGACTGGTCACATCTCCCACTTGTCGTGCCCAAGACTCGTCGCTGTAAGCCGTGACAGGCGATTTTTCAGCAATCAGCGTTGCCCGCCACTCCGCAATGATTTTGCCTTTTTCCCAGTTGGTTTGACTGACGAGCTTTTGCCAGCGTCCGACAAAACTCTCCGACAAGGCGACCGATGCAGAATCCAGCTTCTCTACAGGGAGACTTGCCATAGTATCAACGCCAGGTTGCACAGCTTCCAAGCCCGTTGGGTTCGTGGCAACTGAAGAGGCTTCGTGCAATGGTTCCATGGAACTCGTATCTTTCATAGCTCATTTCTGAGTAAGGGGAATGAGGGTACTTACCACCCGGCGCATCCGTGGCAAAGAATCAAACTATCTCCTCGCGAACGGATCGTCGCCAGCGACGGCTTCGTTCAATCTGCCGATTTTGCGTGGGGACGCAGAGGGTACCCCAACCCTTTTGCAGTTCCAACGGGGAAAGCGTTCCACCGCCACTTTTCACTCGCAACTCAATCACAACGTTCTGTTTAGGAAAACCATGCGGCCTGCAACCGCAGCATGCATGCCGCAACGGCATGTGCAAAACTCGTCGATTCCTCGTACCCGGTACTGCCTCACCAATCCGTTTCCCAAAACAATCTCCCGGAAAACCCCGTTAACGTGTTTCTCGTTTCGGCTCGGCTGAATCCCTCTCGGGCGCGACCGCAGACTCTTTCGCGCCCAATCTCCATATGAGCTCTCTCCAGCCCTCTGGAATTTGGTACCAAACGATCGGTACTGCGATTCCAACCACCGCTACGAAAACGCCAGCAAGAATCGCCACCCTTGCAACCTTGGCACTGGCTTTGCGTTGTCTCAATTCCATCAATGAACCGAGCACCAACGTTTCCTCGGGGGAGTCGCTCGAAGCCAGCAACTCTGGGGAGTCTGGATCCAAGTGCTTATTCGAACCAGACGTGACATCCAAAACCTCACCCACTTCTTTCGATTTTGATTCAACTCCATGTGGCTCCGAGGTATGAGGCTTCTTGGAACTGGGTTCAGTGGAACTAGGTAACTCGCTGGGTGTTGTATCCACAGCCTTTCCAATCAAAGCCTTCACGAAATCACTTTGAGATGGGCCTAGCGCTGGGGAATTGCTCGGCAGCTCATTGGGTATCGCAGGCTTCGTTGGCCCAGTGGATTTTCGCGTTGACACGGAAGCTTCTTTAGGTGGCACGGAGGCTTCTTTTGGTGACGCAGAGGCTTTCGCAGATGGCTCGCGTTTATCGTTTACAACGGGTCGCGGTTGCTTATTATTTTCAATGCCCGTGGACGACGCCGGTTGCCCGCCCGGA
>VGZN01000062.1 GCA_016872635.1 Planctomycetota bacterium
GATATCGGTTCGGAGCGCGCAGTTGCCACTTGCTGACACGCGTGGCGTTGATATTTGCTTCGCGTAGCGAAGATATCAGAGCCCTCAGCGTGAGCGCCGGGTGGAGGCACGCTGGCATTGCTCGTCACAACGATTTGATCATCACTAGCGACGGGGGATATCGGTTCGGAGCGCGCAGTTGCCACTTGCTGACACGCGTGGCGTTGATATTTGCTTCGCGTAGCGAAGATATCAGAGCCCTCAGCGTGAGCGCCGAGTGGAGGCACGCTGGCATTGCTCGTCACAACGATTTGATCATCACTAGCGACGGTGGATATCGGTTCCGAGCGCCCAGTCGCCACTTGCTGACACGCGTGGCTCGGATTTGCTTCGCGTAGCGAAGACATCGGAGCCCTCAGCGTGAGCGCCGGGTGGAGGGGCGTATCGAAGTGATCGCCGTAATGATTTGATCCGCCCAGGAATCGTGGTAGTAAAAAACCATACTGCACGCGAAGACGCGAAGAGAAAACCGGTAAAAAGGAAGAGAGTTTCCAAGTTGCTGTTCAATTATTCCAAGATCTTCCCCAACGCTGAACCACCTACGAAGTTCAGCTGCTCTTTTTGACTTTGGAATCAACGTTCTACTTTCATTCAACTACTCTCCAGCCGCAAAGCGGCTCGCCAATTGCTACCACGCGTGGCTCGGATGCAGAACGAGTCTTAGTGGGCAGGGGCGCTCACATCCTCACTATTTGGTTCCACCTTGGGAGGATGGAAGAACGCGGCCAATGAAATTGCCGCTAAAGCAGCACATGCGGCTGGCAACAAGAAAAGGCTTCGGTAATCGACAGTCTTATCCGCACGAGTAAAGACTTCCTGCAACAGGAAAGGGCAAAGCGTATTCGCGACTAGGGCTCCAACCCCTAGAATCATCACATTGAACAAGCCTTGTGCACTGCTTCGAACGTCCTTCGGGAAGTATGCATCGACAAAGATGTATACGGTTGCGAAAAAGAACGCGTAGCATATGCCGTGCAGAATTTGAATGACTACGATGAGAGAGGCATTTTCAGGAAATAAAGCATAGACCAGGAATCGAACTGCATGCCCGAGAACTCCGACAATCATGGTCCAACGCCAGCCTAGATTCTTCAGTGTGACACCGAGTGCAAACATCGTGAGGATTTCGGCGATCTGTCCCACACTCATGACTGGCATGATCCAATTGCCTGGAATTCCGACACCTCCTTTTTCACGCAGTTCACCCAGAAAACTACCCGTCCAGTTGAAGTAGCAGTTGTGGATAAAAGCATCCATAAATGCGACTAGCCACAATACCAAGACATAGGGTTGCTTGAGCAATCGTACCGCTTCGAGCCATGCTAAACCCTCTCCATCTTTCACCGCTTTTTTGGGTGGCGTATGCGGAAGCGTTAGGCTAAATCCGGCCAGCAATAAAGATGCGATTCCGGCAACAACATATGTCCATCGCGTTGCATCAATGAGCGGTTGGCCAGTCAGACCACTTCCAAGCACCGTGCCAAGCCAATCGATAAAACCATTCGGAGCGGCGTCCTTTACCTTCGCCCAATCCACAAAGATGAATGTGAAAGGCCATGCAGCCAGAATCCATCCGATCGTTCCTCCCATTCGAACAATCCCAAACTCTCGTTTTGCATCGGTCATATTGGCAAATGCAATCGAATTTGTGATCGATATGGTGGGTACATAGAGTAAACAGTGCACCATCATCAATATGAAGAACGGCCAAAATGTGGTTACGAATCCGCATCCAAGAATTGCTAGACCTCCCACAAAATGACTGAACGCAAGAAACTTTTCCGCAGCGAAATTTCGGTCGGCGAACTGATTGCTGAAGAATAGGCCAATGATGGCCGCAATAGGAAACGCGTTTAGAATCCAGGATTGTTCACCAGGTGTGAACTTGAGTCCTGGAAGATAGGAGAAAATCAGCGGAAGCCATGCACCCCAAATGAAGAATTGCAGGACCATCATCAAGAAAAGCTTCCAGCGAATACTCGCGCCGATAGCTGGAGACGTGTTGGGGGCCATAAAAAAGTCGTCCAAATTTGGAGTGTGTTAGGGATCGAGAAACGATATCGTCTCGCGCGACGCCATAATCTCGTTGAGTCGAGGCGTGAAATCAAGTCCCCGTAGCGACCCTTGGCAGGATTCCCGGTCTATAATCACCCGACACGACTCGTAATCAGGGAACTTACCTTGTCCAATCAAGAGAACTACAGCAAGGATGCTGGGCGGGATGGCGCCGAGCCAGTTGAGGCCAAATCCGGCGAGGCCAAGCACGAACTCGTCTCCAAGTACCGTTGTCCTCCCGGCAGTTTTGATGAACTCCAGGGTGCCGATGGATCCATCCGGCCGGGATATCGGAAACTATTGGGGCTAGATACTCCTATATCTGGACCTGAAATCTATCTCCGTTGGCGGTCTGCCAAGCAAAATCTGCGAGATAATCCGCCAGCATCGACAGGCCAATTGATCAAATCCGGAGTCCCGCAAGCTTGGGAATTGGATCCGATCCCGTTCGTGATTTCGCCAGTTGAGTGGTCCGAGATTAGTGATGGACTCAAGCAGCGGATGCTCTTGATCGATTTGCTCCTGCGCGATGTGTACGGCCCGCAACGGCTGATCGCGACCGGAGTCCTGCCCGAGGCATTGGTGCATGGTGCACCGAGCTATCTTCGACCCGCGCGCCACCCCAACGATCCACCACCCCGAATGCTCTACCTGTATGCGGCCCAAATGGCCAAAGCAGCATCGGGACAGTGGTTGGTGATGGCCGACAGGACCCAAGGCCCCAGCGGTTGTGGACATGCGGTCGAGAATCGACTGGCAATGTCTCGGATCCTATCCGAAGACTTCCGTTCGTTGCATGTTGAACGGCTAGCAGGCTTTTTTGCTTCCTTGCGGCAATCGCTTCATGACGCATCGCCGGTCAAGGAAAAGAACACACGTACCGCCTTGCTTTCGCCCGGTGTGCAGAGCCAAACATATTTCGAGGATGCGTACCTCGCTCGGTACCTGGGATACACGCTGACGCAGACTGCCGACCTCACCGTCCGAGGTGGATGCGTCTATTTGAAGACGTTAGGGGGCCTATTGCGGATCGATAGTATTCTGCGTCGGATGGCAGACACCAAGTGCGATCCGTTGGAAATCGACCCGACCCTCGGTGAAGGAATCCCCGGCCTAACCCTCTCTTCGCGACAAAACAAGGTCTTACTAGCAAACGGCATCGGCACCGGTTGGGCTGAGAGCCCCGCTGTGACTGCGATCCTTCCCAGGATTTGCCGGGCTATTCTCGGTGAGTCGCTGAAACTCGAAAACTCACCAATGTGGTGGTGTGGCGATCCGCAGAGCATGCAGTATGTCATCGATAACTTGGACAGCTTGATTCTGCGAGACTCGTTTGTAAGACACTCCGCAAATCAAATCGTCGGCCGTGAACTCAGCGACAATGACCGCGAGAAACTGATCGCGAGCATCCGCCAGCAACCTTGGCTCTACGTCGCCATGCAACCACCGAATTACAGCCACGTACCTACGTGGGTCCACAACCACATGGTGGCTTGGCCTGCAGCACTCAGATTCTTTGCATGCGCCAAGGGGGAGCGAATCGATGTGATGCCAGGGGGAGTCGCTCGCGTTGCCGATTCTCCATCGAACCTCGATGAAAGCTTGGCTTCGGGGCTCATGAGCAAGGATGTGTGGGTCCTGAGTAACGGTCCGGTCAAGCCGGTAACGCTTCTGTCTTCAGGGAAACAGTCGGTGGAGCTCAAACGCTCCGCGATGGATTTGCCAAGCCGCGTCGCTGAACATCTATTCTGGCTAGGGAGATTTGCAGAGCGAGCCGAGTTCATGACGCGTCACGCGCGATACTGTACCAACCAACTCACTTCGGAAATCTCGTCGGATGTTTTAGCTACGCACTGGCAAGTCGTCCGGTCACTCGCCGAAAGTTCTGGAATGGAGCCAGAGCCATCTACGGATTCCGCCGAGGCCGCTAATTCCATCATGCGGATCTCTGTGCGTGATTTTCTTTTCGATCGAAACAAACCCGACGGAATATCGGCGTCGATCACAGGACTGATTCGAAATGCAGAAACCATTCGGGACCGTTTGAGTTTCGACTCCTGGCAGATTATCAGCCGATTGGATTACTCCGTATTGATCCCATGGGCAAATCCTCGCGAAAAGATGGGAGATACCATGCTGATTCTCAATCAGATCATCGGTTTACTCTCAGCGTTTTCGGGGCTTGCATCGGAAAGCATGACCCGCGGACCGGGATGGCACTTTCTCGACCTCGGGCGACGGATCGACCGCGCGCAGAATTTGTTGCGTCTGATCGAGCAGCTCCTTGTACCTGTCAATAAGAACTCAAGGCAGATGCTTGAGTCGATGCTGGATATTTGCGATAGCTCCATGACGTATCGTTATCGCTATCTCATGAGTTACGAAATCGGTCCGGTTCTAGACTTGCTGGTTGTCGATCAATCCAATCCCCGTGGTCTAGCCTTCCAGTTCATGCAGATCGTCTCACATCTCGATTCTCTCAATGTGGGGGATAAAACCGAACTCGTCAAACAACGCAAACGCATGACGGACTGCAGGGCTTCGCTGCGACTCTTTGACCCCGATGCATTAGGAGATGAAGTTTCCATCGATGCTAATGGTCGTTCTGAACGCAAATTGCTCAAGATCAAACTGCTGGACTTCATGACCCAACTGAACGACTTGAGCGACTTTGTGTCCCGACGATTTTTGACCCATACGGCATTGCATCAATTAGAAGATATGGTCAATCAGTAACGAGTCGGGTTTTTGAACCTTCGAGTGTTATCGAGGAATGATATATGGTGATCGAGGACCTACTATCAACCGCAGTGAGTTCACAGTAGCGAGTACGATGACCAGTAAGTCGACGGGTACGAGTACCGTTCGAAGAGCAGACTGGTTACAAAATGATGACGGAGTTTTCTCGATGGATAGATCAATGCTGCAATCGCAGTAATCCAGATTGCCGCCAGACGATCACCTCCTCGCGAGCTGGTTGCGCTGCTGCCGGAATGATTAGCATCGCTTCGATCCGATCGCCCCCGACACTATTTTGTGATGGATCTCTGGTAGGTGATTCCACTAAGACTTTCGTCTCGAGTGACTGCATGTCCAGCGCAACTACCGAATCATCTTCTAGCCCAAGTAGTAATCGCGAATGCACGGGACTAGTACAAACAACAAGAGGTGGGCTACCCAATCGCGAAAATTTCACCAGTCGACCGATTCCAGGTTCCCATAGCCTTACCGTGCTGTCAGCGCTTGCCGACACGAGGAGAGGTGCTGTGTTATCGCGAGGATTTTGCTTTCTTTGCAACCACCTCACCGAACCCGTATGGTTGTCTAAACTGCTTACTTCCTTTCCATCATGCCGGTTCCAAATTCGGATGGTCTGATCAATTCCAGCCGAAACCGCATGTTGATCGTCCAGGCAAGTGACCGCAAGGAGCGGACCGGAGTGTCCGCCGAAAGTCGTCTGTACCGTGCCATCCAAAAGGCGTACTATGCCAATTCCTTGCCATGATGCTTCGAGCCAACCTGATTGATCAGGCAGCCAGCAAACCGATGTGACAACATCCTGGAACGATGCTTCTAATACTGTCGAAGACTCGCCATTACCTCCTTTTCGCGATGTGCTTGTGTGGCGAGCGACCAATCGCGAGTTTGGCCAATCGTAAAGCTCGACACAGCCATTTTCGGAGGGGCTACCTCCTGCGACCAACAAATACGCACCGTCGTCGGAAAATGCCAACTGATAAATTTTGTTCAGGTCGACGCTGATCCGTCGAACGGTTTTCAGTGATTGTGGATCAACGCACTCGATCTGCGCATCCGATGCCGTGACGATTTGTTTTCTAAGCGAGTCCCATGCGGCAGCCGTGGTCTTTCGATGGATTGGACGTGTTGCTGGAGAAGATTCGTCCGTGGTCGCCGTCTGCTGTGAGGAACACCAGGAAATTGGGCCAAATGCACCGAGGAAAATGCATATCGCTACGTGTGCGACTGTCTTACATCGAAATAGCGATTCGTTCATAGGAGTTCGCTAATCGATTTGCCGTGTTGATTGATTGGGATGGGGCGTCCATCGGTTGTTTGCAGTAGTTGATCTGGGTCGATTCCCATGCGGGTGATGATCGTTCTCGTGAGATCCGCAGGCGTCACCGGTCGTTCGATGGGACTTTCGCCGACACGATCGCTTCGACCGATTACGAGTCCTTGCGGTGTTCCTCCACCGCATAGCATTACGCTGAATACGCGAGGCCAATGGTCTCGTCCCCCTCTCGGATTCAACTTGGGGGTTCTGCCGAACTCACCCATAGCAACTACGAGGGTTGCTTGCAGCAATCCTCGGCGTTCTAGGTCCTCGATCAACGCTGAAGCGGCTTGATCAAACGTCGGAATCAATCCCACACCGACTTTGGCTCCCGAATAACCGTCGCGAAGTGCTAAGGTGAGGTTTTCGTGGGTGTCCCAGCCTGTTTGTACCACAGTCACAAAGGGGACATTTCGCTCGACGAGACGCCGTGCGAGCAAACAACTTTGACCGAATGTTTTATTGCCGTACCGCTCTCGAACCGATGCTGGTTCTTGCTGAAGATCAAATGCGTCTCGTGCCGTTGGCGAGGAAACCATCTCGGACGCTAAACCCATCGCGAATTTTTGACCGGTATCCATGCGGTCTTGCCCTTCGAGTTCAGCCAAGAAGTTGCGGCGCCTCTGAAACCGAACGGAATCGATACCTGGATAGAAATCGAGATCGCGCACGCGGAACGTGGAGGAGCTAGGGTCACCACCCGAATAGGCGTTGCCAGTGATAAAAGGTGCAGCGTCGACACCTAAAAACCCTGATCCCATTCCGATGCGTTGCTCAGGGATCCCGATGTACGAAGGCATTGAGGGACGATTGGATTTCCGCTGCTGCCCGACAATCGAACCGATGCTAGGATATTCAAGAGACGGTGAAGGTTGGTATCCCGTGAGCATGTAATTGTTCGCAAGTCCATGCTCGCCGAGCGGACTCGTCATGGACCGAATGATAGTCATTCGATGGGCTAAGCTCGATAATTGTCGGAGATTTTCAGAGAAATGGACTCCAGGAATGGATGTCGCCATCGAGCCAAATGGTCCGCGAACTTCGGATGGAGCATCGGTCTTCGGATCCCACATTTCCAAGTGGCTCGGTCCTCCATCGAGCCACAGCAGGATGCATGATTTCGCAGCAGCTTTGGACGTCGTCGCTGCAATGGCATCACGTCGGGACAGCCAAGGTACCAACCCCAAACCCAAGGGCAATAAACCTCCGAGATGCAGGAAGTTTCGACGGTTATTCAAACGTGACGTTAGCATCATTTCACTTTGTCAGGCATTCCTGGTGCTTGAAAAAACGCATGTTCAGAATCGCATGAGATGGTCGCTATTAATGATTGCTCTGGAACTCTGAGGTGCTCAGCATACTCCAGATCCAATCTTGAACCCAGGCTTGTCTCGCTTCGCGAAGCTCGGGGATTGCAGCGGGCATCAAGCTTTCCCAACGAGCGAGTTCGTCTCGAGACGGTTCGCGATTGAAGATTCTAAGGTACGCAGTTTCGATGATCCGTCGGGACGGCGAATCATTCATGATCCAAGGATCGAAAAATGTCTTTCCAGAATGCAAGGGGCCATTAACGACATCACCATTCATCCAATGCAATTGCATGGCTAATCCTTTGGATGGTAAAGGATCACCACATGAGAAACCGCGACCGCATCGACCGAGAATGTCGAGTGCTTCGTTGGGTTCGGTAGGATCGATCCATCGGACTGCGCGGATCGGATTACCGGAGTGAGGATCGTGAATCTCTACCCCTAGAGCATCATGAATAGCATCTAAAAGGACCTCTGGAGGCAAAGGTTTACGGATTGCAACGGCAAAGAAACTGGGGTCGACGCGGGGATCTTCCGATTGGCTCGAACGGCTATAAGCATCGCTCAATGCGATTTGCGCAAGCAGCGGACGCAGTCGGTAGCCTGAGTCGCGATACTCCTGTGCTAAACGATTGAGCAACTCTGGGTGAGATGGCGGATTCGTCTCTCGGAAATCATCGGAGGGTTCCACGAGTCCTCGTCCCATCATCGCTCGCCATAACCGATTTGCCATCACCCTGGCTAGTAATGGATTTTGTTCATCGGTAATCCAATTGGCAAACTGCTCAATAGGACCGGCTCCACTCGCATGGGTGTTCGAATGAGGTTCGGAGGGCGGGGACGGTTGATTTGAGTTCGCGTTCTGGGAAGCATTTCTCGTTCTCATCGTGCCCATTCGAGGATCGCTCGATTCGATGTACTTGACCCCTGGTATGCGAGGCAATGCAGGCTCGCGTGTACGCAAGTTGGTAACTTGACCGCGACTCGTATGTCGGACGATTCGACCACGCTCCACCCCAGCGAATACCGCCGCAAGACCGTGGTAGTCGTCCTGTGTCCATCGATCGAAAGGGTGATTATGGCAGTTCGCGCATTGCATCCGTGTACCCATAAAGACATTGGACACAAGTTCTGCATGCGATCGAGGGTCGTTGACCAGCCGAGCAAAATTCGTCGGTCCGAAGATGTGGGAATCTCCTTCGCTCAATATCAATTCGCGGACCATGTCGGGGTATGGTCGATCGAGGATGACAGCGTTTCGGACCCATTGCGCAAAGGCGCGGGTTGCATCTGGTTCGCTAGCGATCGCACGCAATCCTAACAACCGTGCGAGCCGGTAGGTCCAATAGTCGACGAACGCTTCACTGGAGAGAAATCTCGAAACCCATAGTTCGCGATTGTTCAGGTGTGTGGCGTTTTGGAACTCTATTATCTGGTCTGGCGTCGGCAATCGACCCGTCAAATCCAAGCTGACGCGTCGAAACCACGCTAATGAGCCTGCAGCAGGTGCGGGGGGGATTCCAAGTTGATGGATTTGTTGCTCGATGGCAGAATCAATCCAATGTTCCTTCGATGGTGTAAATGCGTCCGCTACCGTTTCATGGAACGGTCTAAGCAACACGATGGGCACCACGCGATCCATGTATCGTGCGATCATGACGTGGCGTCCAGGGCGTGTTAGCGTTGCCGTTGAGTTCGTCGGACTCCACCGGATGTTACTAGATGGATCGACAGTGATCAGTGTCAGCTCGGTGACATCACGCGATGTGCCATCGGCAAAGGTCGCTGTAACCGTAAGACGAACGGTATGAATTGCATCGGGGAGATTCTCCCCAGCATGATCCCCTGTAGGATTGCTTTGGATTGTAGAGGGACCAGCAGTCTCCTGTTGAACCGTCACCGATTGCACGTCGATCGAACTCCCTCGAGGTGCCCCTCGGGCAATCCAACCGATGAGGAGTTGGGCAGTATTGCTCCCGAGGTCGAATAGCTCGTTACCACCGTGGGCAACGCCGCCTGTTGGTTTCGCGATGAGCAAGCTAGACTCTGGATTGATGACCATGATCCGTCGACCTTGGTGCTCATGCACGATGGATCGGTAGTCGCGATCTGGATCGCTCCCGAAGAGTGATAACGCGAAGTTGCCACGACCGACTGCTGCGCCATGGCAGGCGCCTGAATTGCAACCGTGCTTGGTAAGCAGGGGAAGGATATCCGTATCGAAGACTGCTTCATGCGACGCAGCAACGCCGGAAGTGGATGACAGGACCGGTGGTTCATCGGCCGCGGTTGCGTCGAGATAGTTAGCGAGTGTCGCAAATGCGGCAGTCTGAATAACGATACAGAAAATCCAACTTCGCCGGGAATGGATCATCACGGTTTCTCGTTGCGAATTTCTTTGGTGATCGTACCGTACTTCTCTGCCCACAACTTTAATACGGCTTGAGCGCGAGGTGTACCGTAATTTGACAAGTTCCCGCTGCCGACAATTGTCGTCGCGATCCTGCCGATCTCTTTTCGGATTTTTGGATCGGTGTCGATCTCCTTTTCTATTGCGATCGCAGCCTCGTCGACTTGTTCGTCCGTCGCGCTGAGTTGAATTAATGGTCGGACCAAGGATCTCAGTCGCTCCATGTCGATCTCTTGATTTGGCCCTTCATTCGGATTTCCGGGTGGGCTGGTCGCAGCTCGTTGCATTTGGGGTTCGTCAGCCAGTAGTTGCTTGAGTTCCGGTTTGTCTCCGCCGACACGTTCGACGATCGCTGCGGCGATGATCGGCAGGTCGACTTGTAGGCTAGGCTGAATCAATGCAAAGTTCGCCGTAACCGTTCCGGCGTCAACTACCAAGACGGTAAGTTGAATATTGCGGTTCAGTCCATAGGAACCAGGTCCTTCGCGACCGTCGAGGCTGATCCCGGTTGGTATCCCTGATGTCAGTGCATGCTGGATACGTTTCAAAGTAGCATCGGCCGCCGAAGCGTCATCGCCGAGAAGGATGACGGCAGTGGAAAGCCCGTCGTTGCTTCGAGATGCGGCATACTTGGTCAACGCACGTGTCATGGAAATCGACTGACGATTCACATCGTGTACGAAAACCAGCAATGTGGGTTTTCCATCCGCGATAGCGATCGGGTCTAGTTCCTCCGGTTGTTCGGTTCCCAACGTTTTTAGAAATCGAAAATTTGGAGCGGACTCACCGACTTGCGGACCGGAATAGACTTTTGGCTTTGTTACCGTGGCCTGAGCGACATCGGTAGCCTTATTGTCGTAACGCTTCTCCCCAGCTGGAATTTCGACAGGCAACTGATTCTGCTTGGGAGGCATCGGGCAAAGGGTGTGAGGAGAAAATGCGCAAGGAGGGTTGTAACACTTGTTAAAATCCAAAGGGAAGGTCTCGCCATCGGCGGGTAGTGACGCATTAAAAAATCGACCGGGTCCGTAGGTGGTTTTACCGCTCGTTAGATCTTTGAAGATCAGAAATAATTCGGTCGGCGAGTCGAGCATCGCATCCAACCGGTAAGACTTGTCGTCGATCGTGAACTCCACATAACCAACTACTTCTGCCACCATCGCATCCCCGCGGATGTTGACGATAGGCATCGCTTTCGGTGTTTCATATGCATGGTACGTTGCATCGACTCGGTACTTTGAATTCACGGGAAACCATTTCTTGCCGGAGAATCGGGCAATCGCATCGCTTCGAGCATCGCGAACACGTATCGCAAGACGATTGGAACGACGCACCAATTGCAGTCGAATGCGATCGTCAATCGTCACGATATCCTCGCTATCCGATTCGGCCTTCGTGGAGTCGATCCTCCATGATATTTTTGTCTGTTGTTCGCCGTTAACCCGGATGGTAGAGTTCGCGTCGGTGTGCAAGGTCACTTGTCCGTTTTCGACTCGAACAACACCGCGGGCCGTCTCACCCAAATCGGTAGGTAGTCGAATCGCATCGCTAGATCGGGTGCCAATCGACTGCTCGCCGGGCTCTAACCACACATGTGCGGTTAGGGCCAGCCAGCCATTGGGTGAGGCCAACTTCTTCTCATTTTCGAAGCGCCAGTCCTCGACCGATTGTACGTGTGCTGCATCGCTTGGAGGGGGATTTTGGGGAGACTCACAAGTAGCCTGGCTAGGCATCCCGATCGCATGCATTGGCGACGCTAGAATTAGAAGCAGAGAGGTGGAGGCGATCGCGGGAATCATCGAAACACGACGCAGTGAAAAGGCAAGATTAATTTTTGTCATACGCATTGGCTGCGAAAGTGGCCGCGTTTGGGATCGTTATTTTGGGATCTTTATTTCTAGATCATAACGGAGCATTCTTTCCCTTTCCACGATTCGAGAGGGGATTCTAAATATGAGGCAGGGATTTCTGGTGCCTTGTGAATCCTAGAAAACTCGAATCCGACAGGCCTTTCGCTTTGTCAAAACCTCTCGATAATGCAGGCCTACGAGAACAATCCAGTTGGTTCCCTCATTCAGTTCTGAGAAGTAACGATGGCAAAGAAGAGCATTTCCGACGTTGAATGTCGCGGTAAAGTTGTCCTGATGCGAGTTGACTTTAATGTCCCTCAAGACGATTCAGGGGCGATCACCGATGATCGACGGATTCGGATGGCAATTCCATCGATCGAGTCGGTGATCTCACGAGGGGGAAAACTCGTCCTGATGAGCCACCTTGGACGGCCCAAGGGCAAGGGTCCAGAGCCTGAGTTCACGTTGCGGCCCACCGCGGTCCGCCTGGGTGAACTCCTCGGAAAACCTGTCCACTTCGCTGAGGATACAGTGGGTCCCGATGCTGAAGCCAAAGTGAAGGCTTTGAAGGATGGCGAGGTACTAGTCCTCGAGAATGTTCGCTTCAATCCAGGTGAGAAGGATGGCGAAGCAACCTACTCTGGAAAGCTCGCTTCGTGGGCAGACATCTATTGCAACGACGCGTTTGGGACTTGCCACCGTGAAGAAGCATCGATGGTCGCTGTACCGTTGGCGATGGGGAACAAGCCTAAGGTGGTGGGATTCCTTGTCGCGAAAGAAATTCAGTACCTAAGTGATACGATTTCCAAGCCACAACGTCCTTTCGTCGCCATCCTCGGTGGTGCCAAGGTTAGTGATAAGATCAAGGTCATCAAGAATCTCCTAACCGTTTGCGATTCGGTCCTTATCGGTGGTGCGATGGCGTACACCTTCTCGCTTGCTCAAGGAGGTAAAACCGGAAAGAGTTTAGTGGAGCCTGACAAAGTTGAGTTAGCCAAAGAGTTGATCGCTAGCGGTGGTGGTAAACTCGTTCTGCCAACCGATACGCATTGCGGTGATGCGTTTAATGCAAACTGCAACAAACAAGTCGTCGCGGCGGGACAAATTCCTGACGGTTGGGAGGGACTCGACATCGGACCGGAAACAGCGAAACGTTACGCGGAGATCGTGAAGGGTTCCAAGACGGTCGTCTGGAATGGACCGATGGGAGTCTTTGAAATGCCGCCGTTCGATGCTGGGACGCAAGCCGTCGCTAAGGCCGTTGCGGATAGCGATGCGATCAGTATTATCGGTGGTGGTGACAGTGCTGCTGCGATTGAACAGCTCGGGTTTGCCGACCAAGTGACCCACGTTAGCACAGGTGGTGGCGCTAGTTTGTCAATGCTCGAAGGTGAAAAATTCAAGGCGGTCGAGATCCTCGACGAAACGTAAACCGAGAGATCCTGATCCTCGCAACCCCTTCGGTATTGCAGTTGAGTATCAAACGAGCACGGTGAAAAACCTCGCCTGCAGAAGAGCGAGGTTTTTGTTTGTGTGATGCTGGAATACCCTCGGGACTCTCACCCGAGATATTTTCTACTGCGTTAATCCAATCGGCTTAAGAAAGCCTCGGCAGTACGCTGATGTTGCTGGAGTTTATCGCCCATGCGGTCCAGTTGGCTTGTCATCACACTCATACGAGGGTTCGAGCTGAAGAAGTCGCGGTGTTTGGCGATGAAATTCCAGTAAAGAGCGTCCCAGGTCGTGCACCAATCTCCTTTCTTGAAGTCACTCATTTTCAATACATAGGCCGAGCCGCTGATGTAGGGTTTGGTCGTGATCATCCCACCGTCTGCATGTTGGCTCATTCCATAGACGTTAGGGACCATGACCCAATCATAGGCGTCAACAAACATCTCCATAAACCACTGATAGATTGCATCCGGAGAAAACTCGCACAGCAGCATAAAGTTTCCGAGCACCATCAATCGCTCGATATGATGGCAATAACCGTATTTCAAGACCCTTCGGATCGCATGATCGACAGGCTCGATTCCGGTCGTTCCATCATAAAACGACTTGGGCAAAGTCCGATGGTGTTGCCAGTAGTTGGTAGTGCGTTGCCGCACGCCATAATGATGGTAGACCAAACGTATGTATTCGCGCCATCCAATGACTTGTCGTATGAATCCTTCAAGAGAGTTCATGGACACCGACTCATGCTTTTCGAGGGCTCGGGCGACGACATCGGTAGGGTTGAGCAACCCAATGTTGAGCATGGGAGTCAATACCGAGTGAAAGACAAAATCGGATTGACGACTAATGGCATCTTCGTAATCCCCGAACAATGCCAAGCGTTGGTCGATAAATCGCTCAAGATGGCGTTGGGCTCCATCTTCATCGTGGGGATATAGCAGGGGTTGAGAGTCGCCTAAGGCATCGGGGAAATTCGCGTCGATATAGGTTCGAGCCTCTTTGGCATAAACGTCGGGAGCAGGAAATCCGAGTTCGGGGGGGATGATTTTCGCAGGTAGCTTGCGACGGTTTTCCGTATCGAAGCTCCATTTGCCACCGACCGCTTTGCCATCCTCATCGAGGAGTATCCCGAGTCTCTTTCGTTGTTCGATATAGAAATTCGTGAAGAAGAGTTTCTTTTTATTGTCAACGAATCGATCGATTTCAGCGCGACTGGTAAGGAAGTGAGGGCTCTCGAGCATCTCGAGTTCGATCCTACTTTCGGAGCACCCTCGAACGAGTCTGCGGCGCAGGTACTCATCGTCTGGATCAATGGTCCGACAACCTTGAATCTTGTCTTTGCGAAGTTGCGCAGCGATATCACCCGATTTGTTAAGTGATGCCGCTTCGACGTAGGTGACTTTTTTCCCGGCACTTCGCAAGCGGTCTGCGTAGCTGCGCATTGATGCCCTATGGAGCATCAATTTTTGACGGTGAAAGGTGTACTGTGTGAAAAACAGAGGATCTTCGATCAGATAGACGCGATCGGTACTGTCGATCCATGAAGGAGCCCTCTCCTTTTTCTTAGTTGGGGCGACTGGAATCGGGAACAGCTGGTGAGGATAAATGAGCG
>VGZN01000063.1 GCA_016872635.1 Planctomycetota bacterium
GATCACACTCGGTTGCATTATGATGCGCAAATGCCATTTGAACACATGCCCAGTTGGGATCGCGACTCAAGACCCGGAACTGCGCGCGAAATTCGCAGGTAAACCAGAGCACGTTGTGAACTATCTGTTCATGGTCGCTGAAGATGCACGAGAAATCATGGCATCGTTAGGCTTCCGTTCGATCGATGAAATGGTTGGGCGTAGCGATTGCTTGAAGGTCGACCATGCGATCTCCCATTGGAAATCGGATGGATTGGACCTGACACCGATCTTGAGACCAGCAAAGGGCCCAACCCACGATACAGTGGTTCATTGCACCATCCCACAAGATCACGGCTTGGAAAAATCCCTCGATATGCTAGAGCTATTGCCGCGATGCCAAAAGACTTTGGAAACCGGTGACAAGATCGCGTTTGAGTTACCGATCATCAATACCAATCGAACCGTAGGTACGATCCTCAGCCACAACATTGCGAAGCGATACGGCCAAAAAGGACTACCCACGGATACGATTCATATTCGATTCCGTGGATCCGCGGGCCAAAGCTTGGGTGCGTTCTTGGCTCATGGCGTGACACTGGAACTCGAAGGAGACGCAAACGATTATGTCGGCAAAGGCCTCTCGGGTGGACGCGTCATCATCTATCCAGATCGTCGTGCCACGTTCAAGCCCGAGGAAAATATCATCATCGGAAACGTTTGTTTGTACGGTGCAACGATGGGTGAGTTGTTCGTGCGGGGCAGAGCCGCCGAGCGCTTCGCCGTACGAAACTCGGGTTGCTACGCGGTGATTGAAGGTGTCGGCGACCACGGATGCGAATATATGACCGGTGGTCGTGTTGTCATCCTCGGTCAAACCGGACGCAACTTTGCCGCAGGGATGAGTGGGGGTATCGCCTATGTCTTGGACGATATCGACGCCCTCCGAATCCGCACAAATTTGGGAACGGTGGAACTAGAGTCGCTCGTCGATCCCGAGGACATCGAAGAAGTTCAAACATTGGTCTCGAAGCATGCGGAATTGACCGGATCGACCGTCGCTAAATCACTTCTTTCCGATTGGAAGAACAGCATCGGACGATTTGTAAAAGTCATGCCAACTGACTTTAAGAGGGTGATGCTCGAACAGAAAAAAGAACGCTCGTCGGAGCCGGCATTGGCGAAAACATGATGCTAGGCTCGCAGCAGCGGGCGTGCGCCGCTCGTGCAGATTGCAAAAGTTTATTTGTACAGCTTGTTAGTATCTCGAAGATCGCTACCAACAACGCGTCAACAGTTACCAATACAAAAATAGTCAGCCATACCATTCGCTGGGAATAGAGTAGGAAATCGATGGGTAAGCCAACTGGTTTCAAAGAGTTCGATCGCAAAAAGGTTGAGTGGCGTCTGCCCGTTGTCCGTCTAGAGGACTACCAAGAGATCTATACGCATCCAACCGAAGAACATTTGCGCACTCAAGGTGCCCGCTGCATGGATTGCGGTGTCCCATTCTGCCAATCGGCATCGGGCTGCCCGATCCAAAACCTCATCCCGGAATGGAACGACCTCGTCTACACCGGACGATGGCGTGAGGCGCTCGATCGGCTTCACAAGACCAACAACTTCCCGGAGTTCACAGGTCGGGTTTGCCCTGCCCCGTGCGAAGGCTCATGCGTGCTCGGGATCACCAATCCCCCGGTTACGATCAAGAACATCGAAAATGCAATCATCGATCGTGGGTTTGAAGAGGGTTGGGTGACGGCTTCACCACCAGCATCGCGTTCCGGAAAGAATATCGCAATCATCGGTAGCGGACCGGCGGGACTCGCTGCCGCAGACCAACTCAATAAGGTTGGCCATACAGTCACCGTGTATGAACGGGCAGATCGGATCGGTGGACTACTCACCTACGGTATCCCCAATATGAAACTCGACAAAGGTGTCGTGCAACGTCGATTGGATTTAATGGCAGCAGAAGGGGTCAAGTTTGTGACCGGGGCTGACGTGGGACGAAACGTCGATCCCAAACAATTGCAAGCCGAGAATCATGCAGTCCTCTTGGCCACTGGAGCCACAAAGCCTCGCGATTTGCCGATCCCGGGCAGGAATCTCAAGGGTATCCACTTCGCAATGGAGTTCCTCACGGCAAACACCGCAAGTCTACTCAACAGCGATCACAAGGATGGCAAGTACATTTCGGCCGAAGGAAAGCGGGTCGTCGTGATCGGGGGTGGTGACACCGGGTGCGACTGCATCGGAACCAGCCTCCGCCACGGATGCTCGCAACTGGTTAACTTTGAACTGCTCGATCGCCCCCCCGAGTCGCGAGCCGCAGACAACCCTTGGCCACAATGGCCCCGGATTTTCAGGTCTGACTACGGGCACGAAGAAGCCGCTCAAAAATTTGTTTCAGATCCACGGGTCTACAACATCCTCAGCAAAGAGTTTATCGATGACGGCAACGGCAATGTTACCGGTATCAAAACCGTCCGGGTCTCGTGGAAGTTCGAGAACGGGAAGATGAACATGACCGAGGTCCCCGGAAGCGAAGAAATCATCGGAGCCGACCTAGTGCTGCTGGCCATGGGATTCTTGGGTCCTGAGCACTATGTCTCCGAGTTGCTCGGTATCGAAACCGATCCACGCAGCAACTATAAAGCGGAACATGGACGGTTCGCGACAAGCATTCCTGGCGTCTTCGCCGCCGGTGATTGTCGACGAGGCCAGTCGTTGGTGGTTTGGGCTATCAACGAAGGACGCGGCGCTGCGAGGGCCATCGATATCTATCTGCGAGGCCATAGCACCCTGCCCGCCCCAGGGACTACTCTCGGCTCGGCTCTGGCAACTGCCTCGACGTAATCGATTTGCCCGGTGCGATCTACCGGTTCGATTGGCTTAGATCGGTTCAAGATTCCTAGGCCATAAACCGATACCCCGTAAAACTACTCAAACACGATTAAGTGCTAGCGTGCAGCCAACATCCTTCCTCCTGGGAATACTGCACGCGTTAACGTGGGCGAACTCTGCCGCTTCTAGTATCGACTGTTCACTCGCGGAAGCGTTTTACGCCGATGGACGATCCCGTGGGGGAGATCCCATCGCCGCAATGGAATGCTGGAATGGAAGCAGATGGCACTCAGGGAGGATTCGCGATGCGTCGTTTCGGATTTGGTTTGTTGACACTCGGATACTGTGCCGTCGGATCCGTTGTGGGTCTCGAATCGCAGTCCTTTGGTCAATCCTGGAACCGAACTCCACAACACATTGATGCCCGCCTCGGGTGGCATGGGTGGGGTGAGCATCGCTCGTCCGCAGGATCTCACGAGCGCCATCAATGGCAATCCAGCCTCATTGACACATTACCGAGGGACCCAATTTCTGTTCGGTGGTGCGTGGGCTGATCCGAATATTCATTTGACCCAAACATCCGGCATTCCCGTAGGTGATCCAAACCCATTGCTGGGGACTTTTTCCGCTAAATCCACAGCACCGGGTTCGCCGATGGCAAACATTGGTGTGAGGCAAGACATCGATGAATTGGGGCTACCTGTGACCATCGGAGTGGGATTCGTCTCCGCCGCAGGTGGTGCAGTCGACTTCCGCCAAGTCCCTGCAAGCCGAGGTACCAGTTCCGCGTTGAGTGTCTTTAGTCTGCCCGTATCCGTTGGTGTTGATCTGACAGATCGTTGGTCGATCGGGACAAGCATGGCCTTGGGAATTGCTTTGTACAACGGTCCGTTCCTAGGTACGAGCAGCATGACCCCCGATTACGCCCTGAGAGGAACACTCGGTACCAATCACCTGCTGACCGAGAAAACCACCGTAGGTGCTTACTACCAAACCCAGCAATCGTACACCTTTGATAATGCATTCATCGTCGACTACGGTGGATCACGATTGGTGAGCGCTGTCGACATGGATCTACCGCAAAACATAGGTTTCGGGTTTGCCAATACATCACTCATGGATGGTAATTTACTACTCGGAGTGGACGTGCTGTATAAGCTTCGGGACCAAGCAGCAATGTACGATGTTTTGTATGACAACCAGTGGGTTGTGCAACTAGGAAGCCAACTAACCCGTGGCAAGGTCAAATGGCGATCGGGTTATGTGTGGGCCGAAAACCGATCGATAATAACCCAACAATCAACATAGGTGGTGTCGTCCAACCCGGAGGTATTCCGGCCGTCCGATACACTCAAGGCTTACTCGCGGTAACCAGCCAACACCGACTCACTGGCGGCGTTGGGATCGTCGACCTTCTCCCCGGTATCGATGCGGACCTGATGGGGGGTGGTATGTTCCACTCCAGCCAGCAATTTGGGGATTACACGAACACATCCATATCGAGTTATTGGCTCGGATTCGGTTTGACGTGGCGATTCAACCGCGGATCGTGTGAGAAACTTCCCGCACCCGAGCGTTGGTCGAACTAATCGCCAATCCCTATGGTTAGCAATCGGGCGTAGCGACCGTTGACTGGAAATGACTAATTTCCGAAGCAATAAAGATGGCTTTCGCCCCGAATCAAGACCTGATCACCCAAAGGAATTGGGGAGCCTATGACCGGTTCCTCCAGGTTCGTTTCGGATAGTACTTCGAAACCGTTGGGGTTCATGCGACCGACGAACACAACACCATCCTCTCGGGGGGCAAAGATTTTGTCTCCCGCGATCAACGGTGACGAGTAAAAGTTCGAGCGGCCTTTTCGAAACGCCCCCTTCCAATTCGTTTTACCTGTCTTTGGCTCGACGCTTTCAACATCACCTTGGTCTCGCACCAAGATAATTTGACCTTTGTAGACAGATGGCGATGGTACAAACGTTCCCACATCATCCCGTTTCCAGGCATGATTGGTCGTGGTTGTATCCCCATTGCCCTCCAACTTGATTCCGTGCAATCGAGGGATTCCTCGGTCGTTGCGCCCGTAGGCGATAATGACCGTATTTTCGGCGATGACCGGCGTCGCAATCGCCGGCCACAGTTGCGCGCCATCCGGGTTGAAATCACCGCAAGACCACGTCACCTCACCGTTTTCTACATCGTGGATCGTGACATGTTCGGCCCCCCAGACAAGGATCGACTCTTTTCCTTGATAGCTGATCACCAACGGGGTGGAGTAACCGTGATCGCACTCGGTGGGCACTTTGTAGTTCCGTGAAACTTTCCAGACTAACTCGCCCGTCTTTTTATCAAATGCAGCAAGCCATGATTCTCCTTGATGCATTCTCGTCATGATGACGTACTTTTGCGTCAATACGGGGGACGTTCCGTGATCCCAGAACAACGTGTCTTTCCCATACAAAGCGACCAAGTTCAACTGCCATAGAACGTTCCCATGTAGATCTAAAGCAGCGAAGGTGCCACTCTTAAAATAAACGAAGACCGCCTCGCCATCGGTGACCGGAGAAGCATTGCTGCCGGAACCATTGCGATGCTTACCAGCATCTTCCTGATCAAAACGGGTTATCCATTTTTGCTTCCCTTGGGTGTCGATGCACAACACGGAATCTTTACCTTCGGAAGGTGCGGTGAGGAAAATGTTCTCCCCTAGAAGAATGGGTGTCGAACAACCTTTGCCTGGTAAATCTGTCTTCCATTTAAGATGCTTGGAGTCGACAGCGTCGGGAAAACTCCCGATCTCCACACTCCCATGCCCATGCGAACCTCGCCATGCTCGCCAATCCCGTTTTGTCTCCGCCGAAACGGGCATGCATAACAGTGAGGAAAAAAGAGCAAAGGAAGTGATGCATTCTCGCTTCATGGTTACCAGCCTAAGTTACATGGTGAGGAAACAGGTCCGCTTGCACGGCCCCCAGTATAGCAATATCGATAGCAACATCGCCAATCGCGGCATCGAAATACGTTGGTTGCTAGCGATGCTTTCCTATCAACGCAGTCAGGTCGGCAAGCATTTTTGGAAGTGCCATCCCCCTGGGCAAAGCGATGTAACGCCCTTCCCACTCCGGATCAAACTTGTCTTTGTATTGCCGTAATCCTTCAAAGCTATAGAGCCGATCCCCGTGCTTGAATAGCAATTGCGTTATTCGATTCCACAAGGGAGACAATCGCCTGGATTCAATTCCAGACAGTGGCGCCATGCCTAGACTAAACCATTGATAGCCTTGCGTTTTCCCCCAGAGCATCAATTCGATAAACAAGTACTCCATGACCCCCGAAAGCTCGCCTGCGTCGTAGCGCATCAGATCGATCGACAACTCTGATTTCGCTCGGCTCGGAAGAACATTCGCAAAGGCCACGATTTTTCCGTCTTTACGCAAAACGGCACACGGGTATCGAACTAATGTTGCCTCGTCGAAGAAGCCGAGCGAAAAACCTTTTTCCGCCGCCCCTTTCTCTGCCATCCAGCGATCCGAGATCTCCTTCAGCCGAACGAGTACTTCTGGCACGCGATCCGGAGGCAAGACTTCAAATTCGACTAGTTCGCGTTTCATTCGATTAACCGTTTGCCGTAGGCCTTTCCGCGATGGTCCTTCAAGACCAAAACCGGGGAGCGGGACACGTCCTTCCTCGCCGATCTTTAACAAGGTGAGCCCTTGGTCCAAATACACCGTAAGGAAATCGGTCCCTACCTCGTAGAAGATTGGTCTTCCACCATATCGATCCACAAGTTCCCGGAAACGCCAAACCAGATCATTGACGCAATCGTCGGGACCTACCGGGTCTCCCATACAGACCCACGAACGTCCTTGGCGGGCGTACATCACATACGCTGTCTGTTCCTCATTGAATAGCAGTTGCTTATCACCTAAGACCGCAAGGTGAGCATACGATCGCGGATGCTGGCTCGCGATAGCAAACGCTTTTTCGATTTCCTCATTCGACGCTCCTTGCGGTGTTGGTGGATGCGGTGATAGCAACCGCATCAACCCGAACAATGTCAGCACCGATGCGACCGCGACCGCAGTTCGAAGTGCACGGGGAGCTTGGGTATCAACGAAGAATCTCCACCAATCCCAATCTTGATAATCGACATGCTTCGATGAAAACAATCCCAACCAAACGGCACAGACGGCCACTACGGCGATCGCCATTAGCCACGAGGGGGAAAGTCGTTCGTGGATGAGTTTTCCCTTGCGATAAAAAGCACGGTGCGCTGGGAGCAACGCACCAAGGACCAAACTCAAGAAAATCGCTTCTTCAAAGTCGATTCCTTTAACGAGAGAAAATAGGATGCCCGCCACCAGCAGTCCACAGGTGAGGTAGTACGCGGAATCCAGCCGCCGATACAGCCCTCGTGCCAGAATCAATAGACTAGCCCCCACGATACTTCCAAGAAAATGCGACACTTCGAGCAACGGCGCAGGCACCCATCGAACGAGAAATTGGACTCGCTCGACGACACCTGGGGTCGCTCCCGAGAGAATCATGATCGTCCCCGCGCAAAACGTCATGATGGCAATCACGTACGGTGCTACCGCTGGCCACCACTGCGTTCCACGATGCAACGACTTGGTGATTTCCCCGCGTAGCGGAACGATTTCGGTCCCCCCTAGAAGCAGCATCGCAAGCGTAAGTGGCAAGAGGTAGTAGATGATTCTGAAAAGGATCAGTGACGCGACCAGTGACGAGGTAGCTTGGCTAGGGGCAAATGCGAGGAATACCGATTCGAAGACCCCTACGCCGCCAGGGACATTACTGATCACAACCGCCAATGTCGCCAGGAGGTAAACCGTTAAAAACTGGTCATAGCGGAGCTGCATATCCTCACCCACCAAGGCGTACATCGCTCCCGCAGCAATGGCCAGATCCAAGGCTGCTACGACCAATTGCTGTACCGTCAAGCCAATCGATGGCGGTTTGATTTCTGTATCTCCGATACGCCAACCTCCCTTTTGTCGTACCACCCAGACCAGGTACGCAGCGACAACCGCTGCTAATATCCAGCCTATCCCTTGGGTTGAAAGCAATGACGTGTAGGCTTTAAAAACTTGAAGGCGATCAGGGAATGGGATATTCTCGACGATGAACAAAACCGATCCGAGGAATGCGACTCCCACCCAATACGTTGCCCCTATCATCACAACGATGCGGAGCAACTCCTGTGGTGTGAAACCCCATTTGCTGTAAAATCGATAGCGTATTGCGGGCCCTCCCAGAAGCGAGCTAAAGTTGTAGCTTGTCGAAAAACCAACAAAGGATGCGATAGCCACAAATCGAAATGGAACAGGTCGACCGATCGAATGCACAGCGAGGTAGTCGTACCCGACGAGGATGAGATAATTGAGTGCCGTCATTGAAACGGCAAGCAAAACGCTCGAGAGAGGAACTCGATGCAGAGCCGATCGAACTTGGTCATACTGAATATGCTCGATCTCGTTCCAACTAAAAACAAGAGCTGCGATCAGGATCAGCAGTGAGATCCATGGGGCGAATCGTTTGAGGTGATGCATTTTGTTTCCGACCCTTCGCTGGAACTCGAACCCATTCCCGAAACGCTTACGGTTTCCAACAACCATACTCTGCTTGACGTTGCTTGTGACGGAAAGCCTAGTCCACGGAACGATGTCTGGTCCTTTGGCGGAGACCGCTCGCACCGTATTCGGTCACTCTCCGTTGCAAATGGCAAACGGTTCCTGGGGACGCATTTTATCGAGCCTATTCATCACCGGGGATCCGATCCATTTTTTTCAAGCATTTGCAATGATCTTGTTCTGCGTTGGTACTCTCGAGTGTCAATCAGGCTCACGGATTGCCGCAGCCTCGTTTTTGAGTGTTCATCTTGTAACCTTACTAATCCAGAGTGGGATATTACTAAGCGTCCACGCGTGGGTCGATCAAGGTTGGACCCACCAATGGAGCAGTGCGTTGGACGTCGGACCTTCGGCAGGTTATTACGGCTGCTTGGGTGTCGCCATTTTCCGCTGGAACAGCGCCCGTCGTGGATGGATTATCATCGCAGTCCTGAGCATTCTACTACTCCGCTGGATGGCTGCCGCGACATTCCATCAGAATGGTACCCAATTTCAGAGTGACATGGCTCACGCCATCGCATTTCCCCTGGGACTCGCACTGGGCCATATCACGAATACTCCAAAAGTCAAGTCGGATCATCATCGCCAGATCAACGAAGTCTAGCTGGACCGGTGCGCTCCGTGTAAACGATTTCCCCTTCGTCGGGCGTCTTCATAGAAAGCACATGCCTTCCAGGCGTACACGACGCGCGAACCCATCGCTGTGCGACAAGTGTCTCCAAGCATTGCAGGGATAGATTCCAAGCATGCTTTCGCCCCATAGGATCTTGAATCGATTGAGTGATCCAACGCTGGAGAGCCGCAACAATCTCTTCGATGTAGCGATGTTGCTGAAGAATCGTAAAGACCTGTAGGAAATAGCCTGTCAATGGCAATCGCGATTCGTTTCTCACCAGCACCGGAACAAGGATTACTTCACCGGACTTCGGATTCGCCATGCTCTCCCGCACTGCTCCGTCGATATCCAAATCAAATGTGTTCATACCATCGATGAAGTAGACAACATCTCCAGCTTCCGCGTGGGAGAATCTCTTCTGCACAGACTTCACCCCAGACAATCCCAATCCTCCGATCACGAATTGGCCTGGGATGTCGTCGATTCCGCCATGGCTTAACCATCGAAATGCATCTTGAGGGCTCAAATTGAGCCCGGACTGAGCTGCGATGACCGCGCAATTGTCTAAAACGTCGGTGAACAATCCATTCGCTGAGTACCAATACTCCGCAAATTTCATATGCTGCCGTACTCGCCTTGATTGAGTAGCGTGATACTGATCTCGCAACCATTGCGAATCTTTAATACCACGCTCGAGATCTAGGATGGTGTATGCACAATGCTCGGCACAGGTATGCGTAAGGGTCAACCCTGCAGCCAAGATTGGATCAGCGAAACCGAGTGATTCACCGACCAAAAACCAGTTTTCACCGCACGACTCCTTGGCAACATAAGACCAATCCGTCGTCGTGGAAACAGTACCGGTCGCCTGCGCCATTTGTAGCAAACTTGAGATTTGGGTGTGGGAACTCAAGGTCTGGTGGTAGAGAGCCTCTGGCTTTAAGCCGCATGCTTTGAAATACTCCGCGTTGCAAACGACCCCAACGCTCGTGCGATGCTCAGAGAGAACGATGTACCAAATCCATCCGAAGCCGACGCTTCGAATCATAACCCGTGCCGTTCCTTTCTCAAGCAAATCCTGGTTCAGATGTTGAGCGGTCCAGTAATCCCAAAACGCAACATTTTTTAGCAGCGTAGGGATCTCGACCTCGATCCCTAACTGGCGGCGGAGGACAGCAGCATTCCCACTAGCATCCACATAATAGCGGGCAGTTACTTCTTCACCACTTTCGAGCGTTAATTGTTCGACACGCTTGTCTTGACGCTGCGTCGAGTACTGAACACTCGATACCCGCGACGGTTGACTGACTCGAACGCCTAAACTTTTTGTATGTTCCAGTAGAATCGCATCGTAGAGTGACCGATCGACTTGAAAGGCAACTCGCTTGCGCCACCCGTCGTATGCTCCAGGCCGAGAGATATCGCCAGTTTCAGATTCGGGAATAAACCCGAAGACCCAAGGCTCCGTGGTTTTTCCCCACGTGTAACTCGCTCCGAGTTTGATCGGGAACCCGGCCGCCTCGACCTTGTCCCAAACCCCCATTTCGTGCAAGACTGCGGATGTGGGAGGAAGTTGACTCTCGCCCACGTGATCGCGAGGAAAGGCCTCTTTCTCGAAAATACAGACATCCAAGCTCGGCGCATACTTCTTGAGCAGTGAAGCTAGCGTCGTTCCGCCTAGACCACCGCCAACAATCGCGACATCGCAATGCATCCTCCTATGACCTTCCAAACTGCTGCCAAAGATCAACCAGCACGACCGCTTGTTTGACAGCGATTTCCATCTCGCTCAACGATGTAAATTCCTTGCAGGAATGAATGTTGTACTGACCGACGGAGAGATTCGGCGTAGGCAACCCCATCTGCGTCATCAGCGCACCATCGGTCCCACCCCGAATCGATGCGCGGGTAGGTGTAATCCCTATATGTTGGAATGCTCTTTCAGCCAAATCCGCCGCAACAGGAAATTGCTTGAGCCGATCCGCCATATTTCGGTACTGCTCCACAATTTCAACATGCACTGATAGCCGTGATTCCTCTTTGCAAATCTCTGCGGCGATCCCACGCAAACGATCCGCATACTCGGAGAGTTTTGCTGTATCAAAGTCTCTGAGGATCAATTGCACCATTGCTTCGGCGACAGAACCATGCAAGACATACGGGTGCAAAAATCCGTCACGGCCGTCGGTTGTTTCCGGTGACAAGGAGTCCGAGGGAAGCATCGCGACGAACTTGCTCGCAGCACGAATCGCGTTGACCATTCTCCCTTTACCGATCGACGGATGAATGTTGTATCCGGTGAATTTTACGGTCGCCATGTCTGCCGAAAATGTTTCGACATCGATGATTCCGGAACCACCTCCGTCCAGCGTGTAACCCGCAATCGCATCGGCTCGTTGATTATCGACAAACTTTGTCCCGCGTCCGATCTCTTCGTCACATGTAAACAGAATCCGAATTGGCCCATGGGGTAGATGCGGATTCTCCATCAGATGATGAGCCAACTCCATAATCGCAGCGACCCCCGCCTTGTCATCACCACCGAGTAATGTTTTGCCATCGGTAGTGATTAGGGTGTGGCCCAAAAGCTTCGCAAGCTCCGGAGTATCCTGTTCGCGGATAACATCTCCGGAAAGCAGCGGGATATCCCCTCCTTCGTAACACTCGATCACTTGCGGTTTGCAGTGATCCCCTGGAGCCTCGGGCGATGTATCAAGGTGCGCATTGAACATTATCGTAGGTACTGGGCCGGGCACCGTAGCAGGGATTGTTCCCCATACCAACCCATGATCGTCCTGCAAAGCATCTTCGATCCCCATCTCGCGCAGCTGCTCCACCAGCATCTGACCGAGTAACCACTGCCCGCGGCTGCTCGGATAGTCGTTGGTATTCGGATCTGCCGTTGTTCCGATGCGCACGTATTTTAAAAACCGATCTAATAATCGGTCTCGGTTTATTAACTTTGAGGACATACCTAATAAATCTCCGTGGTCCGACATTCGAGGTTGGGCGTTAACCCGACTTGTTAGGCCGCTGTTGGATACGTTTCGAAGCCAATTCAGGTGCGAAGCCCACTGGGGCTCGTCTATTTTTCAGCAAGAGCCAAAGATATTGTAGCAGGTCGCCATCCTGGTTATGGCTCAAGATTTCTCACGAGCTTCGACTTCAAAGGGGTTATCCCAATACGCATCTCTCCCTCGCAATCGCTGCCAAAGCCCAACCAGCAGGTAAGCAGGGACAAAAGCGGGTCCCCAACGTTCATATTGCTGCACGTGGATCCACTCGTGATCCCACGTTGAATAGAAGGTATCGTCCGACGTAGCCAAGATCGTGTGCCCTAGAGTTAGAGCAGCCGCACCCCCGGGGATGGGGGCAAACCGAAGGATACGTTCTACACCCGGTCCTACCACACCGATGGTACCTCGGTATCGGATGATATGCTTTGGCCCCAGAAAGGGAAGCCAATAAACACCCATTCCCAATACCGTATACGGAAACGCCCAGATGCGGGAAAGTACGAAACAAACCCTTTGCCTAAACACTTAACCGCCAAAGTAACGGGACAAATGGATGTAGTCATTGAAAATCGCCCAGGCCATCAGGCTCAGCAATGCGATGACTCCACCCAGCGTCAATTTCATTTGCAGTTCCTCATCGATCGGGCGTCCTAATACCGCTTCCGCAATCAAGAAGATCATGTGACCTCCATCGAGTGCAGGTATGGGCAGGAAATTTACGATCGCCAAATTCGCGCTCAGCAGAGTCAAGAACATCAGCAAGGGTGAGATACCTTGAGAAGCGGCATCGGTCGCTTGCACGGCGATCGTGCCAGGCCCACCGATAGCGTTGAATGCTTTACCCGTGACAAGCAACTGTAGGAACTCAGCCACGTCGCCGAGCCTTCGCCAGATCTCACCCACACCACGGTTCAGACTATCCAGGAGGCTGTGAGCGATGTAAGTCTTCTTAAAAGGCTCGAGCGCCAAACCACGGTCAGGCCAATACCACATGGAATCGACAGCGATACTGGTCTCACTCGCTTCCACCTTAGAATCTCTTTCAACATATACCGCAACAGGCAATCCCTCAGGCATTAACTGGGCCAATTCAAAGAAAAATTGGATGCTATGCGCCGAGTCGACGGGGATCTTTTCTAATAAGGACTTCGAATCGATGACTTCTTTGTAGTAGGCCTTCTCTTTCTCCGTGCGTGGGATGAACTGAATCTGCGCAATGGCATCCCCCGCTTTGAGACCATTCTTTTGAGCCGTGGAGCCCTCGATCACACTTTGGACAACATTGGACGCCTTGTAAACCAACCCCGACCCGGGCAGCTCAAATCCAGACGGCGTGAACATCGAGATCGTATTGATCATCTGAAAAGTGGTAGGTACCTTCCATATTAAGGAGATTACTTTATTGAAACTAGCTTCCACTCCCACCGCTGCATCTCCCGATTGCGACTCGGCGCTACCACGCTGAGAAGGTGCTGCTGACTTGCGTTGCAACTCGAGAGAAACCTCCTTGCCAGCAAAGGTTGCGACCAGGTGAGGCAACGTCAGCGCGTCGTCGATCGGCTGACCATTGAACTTAACCAATTGATCTCCTGGCTGAACACCTTCGGCCGCAGCGATCGAATCCACCGAAACCGCAGTGACTCCTTCGACGGCGAATCGAAGTCCAAAATTTTTGAGTCTTACCGGAGCGATGGGGACGTCGACCGTTTGTTCACTGCCATTAGCGGTTCGCTGGACTTGCAACGTCACCGTCTCGCCAGCCTTAGGGTGGAGGCGTTCTTCGAGTTGGTACCCCATCGGTATATCGCTGTAGGGATTGCTAGAGAGTTTCGTTCCATCAATGCCGACGATGATGTCCCCCGGTTCGAGCCCACCCAGTTTTAGATCCTGCTCGCGAATGTGTCGGTCAAAAGCAAATTTCTTGCTGAGTCTGGTGGTGCTAGCGGCACGAATACCCAAAGTCAGCAGCTTGATCTTGGCGTCTGGGGCCGAGTGGGCGGTCGTTCCCAAGATCTGCAAATAGGTTTTCTTTCCGTCCCGTTCGTACTCCACATCCACAGGAGTCTTGGGATCGCGAATACCGCTGAGTGCTACCTTTTGGCGCATGTCGTTGAAGGAAAGCTGATCGTCATTGACAGAGGCCACTTGCACGATCTTATCACCAGCGCGGATGCCGGCGGTCCATGCCGGATCGCCGGGGATAACCTCTCCGATCACGGCGGGATCGTAAGGCACCCCCAATTTGAACGCCAATGCGGCCATGAGCACCCCGAAGATGAGATTCATAACAACGCCAGCGCTAATGATGATCATCCGCGCAAACACTGGCTTGGCCGGATAGGAACGGGGATCGAGTTGGATTCGATTTGGGGCATCGGAGGGGGTATCAGGATTCTCTGTGCGGATACGTTCCGCTTCTTCTTTTAGCTTACGAGGATCATCGTCTTGCCCGAGCATCTTCACGTATCCGCCAAGTGGAATCATGCCGATACCGTACTCAGTTTCTCCCCATTGGAAGTGCAGCAATTTCGAGGGCAGTTTCAGCGGGCCGATTTTGATAGGGACATCAAACCCGACGTAGAATTTTTCGCACTTGACACCGAACAATTTTGCGGCGAGGAAGTGTCCCAACTCGTGCACGAAGATGACGAACCCCAAACCGAGAGCGACTAGTAGGATGTTGTAAAGTC
>VGZN01000064.1 GCA_016872635.1 Planctomycetota bacterium
TCTTTTTTCAACGTTGGCAAGGGATTTTATACGTGTCGCATGCTTGATTGCCACCGAACGATCTGCTGATCCGGCTGCTTCCATTTCAGCGATTTGCCATGCGTACAGGTCGACGATAGCCGGAAGTCGAACATTTGCCTCGTAGCGTATGAAGCTCGCCGTGCGATTGCGCACCGTTCGGCCAGGGTATCCAAGTAAAAATACCGTGTCGTTTTCCTCGATCCCTTTTGGGTTCATGCGAATGAACCGTTTGGGATGATACGGTACGTTTTCGCTTGCATAATCCGCCGGTTTGCCATCGGGGCCTGTGTAGGCTCGCATGAACGAAAAGTCCCCCGTATGGCGAGGCCACTCCCAGTTATCGAGTTCACCGCCAAACGCTCCTACGGAGATAGGCGGGGCAAAGACGAGGCGAACGTCTTTGAGGTAAGTGTAGAGAAACAGGACGTAAGTCTTGCCGATAAACATTTCGGCGACTTCGGCTCTCATCCCGAGGTTTTCTTTTTCTGCGGCTACTTCGAGTTCCTTGCGGCGGCGGTCGATGGCCTTGGTCCGTTCGACAAACGTCATTTCTGGTTTGGTGACCGAAAGTACTTCATCGGAGACATCCGAGTAGGATTCGGTGATGCGAACGGTGTAATTCGGTGCCGGGATTTCCTTGGTGCGATCTGTCGCATTGAAGCCATCTCGTAGAAGATCCCGTTCTTGCGAGCTCCCTTTCTGAATGGCATCGAATGCGCAATGGTGATTGGTGACGATCAATCCGTCGGGCGAGACGAAGGAGCCTGTGCAGCCGTTCACGCGACAGATGCCATCCACCAGGCTAATCGACTGGGCGTTGAAAATCTCATCCGGAGTCAGTTCCACTCCGCGCTGCTTGAGGTTTAGTTTCCCTAATTCACTGATGGGAAACATGCCTTCATCGGCGTTGCTACGAGGAGATGCTGTTTCGATCGCCGCGATCGTGATCACGATGACACATGCGATCGTGAAGCAGCGGGTCAGTAACGGAACAATTTTTCGTTGCATGGTGTCTTCTCTCGCGACGGTCTGCGTAGGTATGCCTCAAGGCCGTTCGTCTTCGGTACCTGAGTCGAGATCATTGTGTCTCAAAACGGCGTCCGCTTCCAGCAATAGAATTTCAGAATCCGAACCGTGCGGAAGGATGGGAGGATCGATGAGGGGCGATCGAGAAGGAGAAAAAGGACCTTGCCCCAGGCATCTATTGCAAAGCGGTTTTGCAAGCCCGTTTATCGCCAATCGGAAGTCCCGAACGCGGGATCTCCGTTGCGTATCAGAGGAGTTTTCCGCAGATCATCGTCGCATTATGCCCACCAAAACCAAAACTGTTGTTCATCGCATAACGCACACTTCGGTCGCGGGGATGGTGGGGTGTGTAGTCCAGATCGCAATTGGGATCGGGAGTATCGAGGTTGATGGTTGGCGGAATAATGTTGTGGTAGCAACTGAGGACCGAAAGGATCATCTCGATGCTACCACTGGCACCGAGTGCGTGACCGAGGTGGCCTTTGGTGCTTGAGATCGAAACCGATTTTGCAGAATCGCCGAACACGTTCTTCACAGCGACCGTTTCCGCTTTGTCCCCGAGGGGGGTGCTTGTCCCGTGAGCATTGATGTAATCGATTTCCGAGGCATGGAGTTTGGCATCGGCAAGTGCGTTGATCATCGCGCGGGCTGCCCCTCGGCCTTGTTCGTCGGGAGCGGTGATGTGGCCCGCATCGCAGGACCCACCGTATCCGAGAATCTCTGCATATATGCGTGCTCCCCTAGCCTTTGCATGCTCGAGATCCTCGAACACGAGGATACCTGAGCCTTCACCGAGCACAAACCCATCTCGATCGAGATCGAAGGGACGACTGGCTTTTTCCGGAGCATCGTTTCGGGTGGAGAGAGCTTTCATGTTGGCAAAGCCTGCGACACCCATGTGCGTGATGGCAGCTTCGGTGCCACCGCTGAGCATGACGTCGGCTTCACCATATTGAATCGCTTTGAGCGCGTCCCCCATGGCATTGTTGCTGCTAGCACAAGCGGTTGCGACTGCGAAGTTCGGGCCTTTGAGCCCGTATTGAATGGCAAGATTACCGCCGGCGGCGTTGAGCATCATCTTTGGGATCGTGAACGGACTGACACGATCAGGACCTTTTTGGTGGAGCCGGAAAATCTGCTCTTCGATTTCGTTTAGGCCACCGATTCCGGATCCGATGATAGCGCCGCAACGAAACGGATCTTCCTTTTCGAACGCGATGCCGGAGTCTTGCACGGCATGATACGCGGCCCAGATCGAGAACAACGAGAATCGGTCGAGCCGCTTCGCTTCTTTGGGGTCGCACGTGTGGCCGGGATCAAAACTGGCAACGTCCCCACCGAAGTGGACTTTATGATTGGACGTATCCAAAATCGAAAGTGGATGGATACCGCTCTTGCCAGCGAGGATCCCTTGCCACAACGACGGAACATCCAAGGCCATGGATGTGACGCACCCTAGGCCGGTAATAACGACTCTACGCTTCATTCGATTTCGACAGCTTGAAAGACAAAGCCAAAAACTAGGCTTGTTGCTTCTCGATGTAATCGACCGCTTCACCAACACGTTGGATTTTTTCAGCGGCATCTTCTGGAATGCTAATGTCGAACTCTTCTTCGAGTTCCATTACCAGTTCGACCGTATCCAATGAGTCGGCACCCAAATCGTTGACGAAGTGTGTGTCTCGGGTGATCTTGTCTTTTTCAACACCGAGTTGTTCGGCGACGATGTCAACGACTCGTTCCTCAATTGATGCCATAGCAGGGTGCTCCCCTCAGCAATTTCTTACGTCAAAATTGTAAATTAAAAACAGGTTCCGCCGGTGCGAGGCCAGCGGGGTGACAAAGATAGAGGATTCTAGCAAAACAGGTCAAGCCATGAAGGCCTGACCTGGGTTCAAAGATTTACGGATTCCGCTATCAGCTGCAATTTTTATCGGTTTTTACCGGAGGGATGGGCCGCCACTGGCAGGCAATGAGCCTCCGACTGGTGGTAGGTACGGGAGGGATCCCGGGGGAAGTGCCCCTGGAGCCGAGCCGGGAACGGCGGGACCAGGGCTTCTCAAACTGCCCACACCGGAAGCTGGTGGCAGGCTTCCAGAACCTTGTGGCAGACCAGCAGGCGGCAAACCTGGAGCCAGACCTGCAGGTGGCAAACCGGTCGGAGCAACGGCTCCGGGGACCGAACCGCCAGGAGGCAATGCAGGAACACCGGCAGCACCGGGTAACGCAGCACCGGGTAACGCAGCACTGGGTAACGCAGCACTGGGTAACGCAGCACTGGGTAACGCAGCACTGGGTAACGCAGCACTGGGCACGGCAGCAGGAGCAGACGGAGCTCCATTCGGAAGGGCTGCGGTGCGAGGGGCTTCGGTCTGCTGAACGACATCTGCAAGATTTTCGAAGTTCACCACTTGGATTTCTTCACCCTCGATATGGGTGTCGACAGCCATTTCGCAAATGCGCCAGCCTTCGGGCTCTTGGACGAGCGCCCAGACCACCTCGTACTCGGTCGCCTCTTGAGCACCCAGTGCTGGTTCCAGCCAATTGCTAGTCACTAAGACGATAGTCGGATCCTTTGGATCGGGAAACTCTGCCTTTTCAATTTCGAATTGAGCTTGTGGGGATCCAATCGGGGCAATGTCCAAACCTTTGGCGGCGATTTCCTGACGAGCGCGCGTCGACAATAGAGATTCGATCACTTTTGCGTTCCCGGATCGCATGCCGTCCAAAAACGAAGCGACGATCTCTTCGGGCTTTTTGGGGTTCCCGAGATTCAGTGTGTTCAAGGGGACAGTGACTGCTGCAGGGGGCGCCATTTGGGCAGCGGTTCCGCCACTAGCAGCTAGATTCGCTCCTGCACCGCCTACTCCCGAACTTCCTGGGAGTGATGCGGTTGCTGCAGGAGCCGTGCCTGCTGCAGTTGTCGGCGTGCCTGCTACCGTCGAGGGGTCCTTGCTACCACAGCCGACTTGGCTAACCGTTGCAGCCAACACAGTCATCCAAAGCATGCGCTTCATGGGTTGTTGTTCCGTTTGAAAGAGATCGCGGGTTATCATGCGATGCAGGTCGCAACACGGAAGCACTTGCCAGAACAGGCAAGGCCCGCCCAGGCGTGAGCTGGTCGCAACCGACATGCGGTTCCGATCCTTGGTAGCTTTTTCTTGAGAATCGAGTCAAGAGCGATTCTAGCGGGCTTACTGCCCGAAGATCTAGCGGGCTTACTGCCCGAAGAGTGGTGTATTCTCTGGGCAGAATCCAAACAACGGGCTACATTTTTTCTCCAACGAACCGTGATTCGCTGGGCGTTGCCACCCTCGCTGCATGATTCCATGTTCGTTGGAAGTATTCCGTTCGTTGGAAGCATCCATCCCGATCGAGTGATCGGAGCTAGCATTGGTGGGGATGCTGGTCTCAGCAAGAAATCGAAAAGGAGTTGAGCTAGCCATCGGCGGTATCGGCTCCGATGGACGGGAGTGGAGCGTGGATACCGACGATGCTGGTAACCATGACGCTGACTTTGGGGCCGATGACGATTGAGCCGGGTTGAATGCCGACGAAGCCGTTTGACGCAATCGACTCTTGCTGATACCGGGTCCCTGTGTCGTTGGGCAACTGTGGTACCCATCCCCCCAGCCGATTCCTTGCATCCGCCCCAGATGATGAAGCGGAGTCCAAATGTCGTTCGGAAGTTGCCCAAAAACCGATGAGCTTCCCGCCATGATTCCCACGATGATGATGACGAAAGCCAACAACCCGACACGGCGCATCCTTGCAAACTTCAACATTGAAGAACCTCATCCCTGCTATGGCGCGATTTTAGGAAGCCCTCTTCCACCACTGTTGCGTTGTAGGTTGCTAAACACAACCCGAAACCCTGGGTGCCACCGAACAGCCAATTCCACCGAACAGCCCTGTTATTTGACCAGTCTTGAACATTGGCACTCCCAGGAATGCTAGCAACACGGCGGAATGCTTGCGCCACTGTCCAACGAGCCTATCCGATCATTGGTAGGGATCGGAACGGATCGATCGATCGCATCAGCCCACTGACGGGACATTGGTGAACCGACATTTGTACGGAGCGGTCGTACGTGTGGCGCAAAGGTTGACGATGGCTGTTCCCAACTCCTGTTCACGGATTACTCTCTATCGGATATCTGTCGAATCATTCGAGCACCCCGTTGGTGCCCCTCTTGCAACAGTTAAGGGGGTTGTCCAAGTCAATTGCTGCGACTCGGACTTGATCTTTACGTACGAAACGTGCTATGCATCCCCACATCCCGAGATGGATTGCCTATTTTGCGAGCGTTACCCTGGTTCATGTAGGGGCACGCTCCAATCCCGACGGATGAAATCTTGGCTGCTGTACCTTCGTCATGCCCCTCACTTCAACGGTTCGACCATGCGATTTAATCTCTGCCAGCACCTATTCAGCATGAGTCCATTTTCGGCGGGTTTACTCTCGCTGAGATCCTCACTGTGGATAGTGGTACTCGGGGGCGGGATCGCGGCGAGTGGTGGTTGCCAGATGGTGACGAAGAGCAACAACGGCAAGGGGGTGGCGATGTTCCAGCAAGGCCGATATGCGGAGGCTCTTCAGTATTTCGAGCAAGCCAAGCAGACTGACGCGGCCAATCCTGACACCTACTACAACCTTGCGTCAACCTACCACAAACTGGGTGCGGCTGCGAAGGATCCGAAGATGCTCGATAATGCCGAAGCCATCTACAACCAGTGTCTGGATCTCGCCCCCAACCATGTTGATTGCCATCGAGGATTGGCGGTATTGTTGGTGGACAAAGGGGAGGCGGACAAAGGCTTCGCCTTGCTAAAGAATTGGTCGGCAAGAAATCCTGGTCTTGCGGATGCTCGTATTGAGCTGGCTCGATTGAATCAGGAGTTCAACCAAAACAAGCTCGCTGAGCAGTACCTCGATGAAGCGCTCGCCATGGATCCCAACAACTACCGCGCTTGGGCATTCAAAGGTCAAATGCGAGAGTCTTCTGGGGAGTTGATGCAAGCGATCCAGAACTATCAGCAGAGCTTAGCACTCAATGCGAAACAGCCTGAATTGTACCAAAGGATTGGTGCCCTGAATGTCCGGCTCTCACAAGCCGCCACGACGCCGACATCGACAACCACCAGGTAATTTGACTGCGAGTGTGCTTCTTCAGAAATCGGTGAGTGGTTCTCAAAACTGAAGGTTGATTCGTTCCGCGAACCTTTCAAGCAACTTTGAGACGACCCGTTTTGCGTCGTTCCTTAGGGAAACTGAAACCGCGGCCCTGGCGTTCCGTGATGAAATTCGGAGTGGTATTTGCCAGCGTGGATAGGTGCAGAGCCGACTCCACCCCCGATCGACTCGACGGCAGGTGCTGGTGGCATCTCTCGAATCTTCTGACTGAGAATCGCGGCATCGTACCATGTGAACGAAAGGGATGGGTCAGCGGCATACCGCCCGAGTAGACGAAGCAGTTCCGTGCGACGCTTCTCGTCGAACACAAAAACATATTGTTCTTCGCCGCGCACCAGCGCGACGACGTTGACTGCGCCACCCATGAGATCCGTTCCGTGCCAATGCCTTCGGTTGTTGCGGTGTGCTCTACCGCAACCTATGTCCAGAGCGCCCTCCGGAACTAGCGTTCGTATCGACCGATTGGCCATCGAAGGATCATTCGACTTTCAAGCTCTCCACCGCGTGCGGCCAGCGTTTCTCTTACATGCAAATGGCAGCAGAATCGTATAAAGTCTTCGCTGCGTTGGAGATACGCTTGCCAGCCTCCAAACCGCGCATCGTCACGAAAGTAAAAGTACTCCCCAAGTGATTCTGTGAAATCTTCGTTACTGCCGTTATAGGCCTTCATATGTGAAATGATCGGCTCGTATTGAGCTATCATTTGTGGCTTATTTCGCTTTGGTTTTGCGGGGATAAAACCTTTTGGGTCAGGCCAGTCTTCGGGGAGTTCGCTATCATTCGACAGCGGTGATGTATCCAACAGGGCAGCGTGTGCCGACCCCGCTTCGAGTAGAACAGACTCGGCCGGCATATCGGATGGAACCATCAATGAGCGTCGGGCTGAAGGTGGAAGGGGAAGTTTTTCCCCTTCGCGGTAGTCCTCGATAACGGAGGTCACCACTTCGTCGCTTTGCTGATCTTTCCCATATGGGTTTTGAGTGAGGATCTCAGGGGTGACCACGTCGGGCACACTATCAGCTGGAACACCATCAGCGCTGGGCTGGCCGATTTCCATCTGCGTCGCGCTCAATGGCCTCAACGTTTGCTGGATCGGCTTCAGTCGTACAGGACCGAATTGGGTCCCTGTTTTGGTCCAGCCCCCTCCGGAGCCCCTTTCGGAACCAGCAGGTAGGGCCTTGTTTTGACTCGAGGTTTTTGGCGCGAAAGATTCAGCAGGCGAGGATTTTCGTAGAGAGGATTTTGGTGTGGCAGAGGCTGGGGACTTCCGTGGCATCGCAGCGGATACGGTGGTGACGTTTGGATCCTCGGCGACCCCAGACCCGACGGGCGGAACCGGAGATCCCGGATTCGCGTTTCCCGAGTTCGTATCTGACGGACTTGGTGTATTGCTCGGCGAGTTGAGGTCACGGTTGTTACCGTTGGAGTTGCCGTTGGAGTTCAGAAAAGGATCGTTTGGAAGGACTGGAGGGGGAACGTTGGCAGCTGTAGGGGGAGCGTTGGCTGGCTGGTCGCTGGTGGTTTGGTCGTTGGTCTCGTCTTCGGAGAACTCCTCGGAATCGTCTGGCGTTTGTGTTTTTAGTTGCTCGCGGGCAAGAGCTCGCTCTGCTTCAAGGCGAATCCATTGCGGGATTTTTTTCTCGTGTTTGGTACCCCAAGGCAATCCGTATCCGGCAGGAATAGGATGAAACCCCGGATTCGCAGCATACCAATTGACCTTGAGCGTCATCCTCGGCGGATAGTACGCATCGTAGTCAGTGATCGCCCCTTGGAGCACCGCATCGACCCCTAGATACCGAGCGAACCGTTGGAAATCTTCCGCGGTCGCTGCAGGACGTCTCAACACATTGGTCTCGAATGCGGTCCATTGCGTTTCGACCAACCCTGTCGGTAGGACTTCAAATCCAGGGATTGACTGCAATTCATCGTAGTAGGCCAACGATACGCGAGAACCGCTCAAAGTAGGTTCTTGGCTTTGATTGCGAAACGGAAGGATCGCAACTCGACTGATCTGAGGGAATGGATTGTGGTACTGCGGTTTGGTCTTGATGTCGGGCACAAGCATGCAACCGCTCTGCGATAGTACGAGAGCAGCCAGTACCAACGCCATGGTTGCCGACGTCGAAACTGGGTGCTTGCGTGGCTGCGCTGCGCGTTTCAGACTATAAGACGCCCGGTCCGTGAGCGATGGTCCGATGAGTTGTTGGAAGGCGGATACGTGATCAGCGAATAACATAGGAGGGAAGCCGTGGCGAATGCGTATTGCGCACGAACGCTACCTACCCAGCGTCATCGATAGTCATTGCAGACCATCCGCCGAATGATGGCATTTGTGCAACCAGTCTTCCCCCCTGAGCACACATCGTTTCATCGGCCTCGCGATTCGAAGAGTTGAGTGAATCTGAAACGTTTGTAGGGATTATGAAGAGAGTTAATTTGACTTTTTATCGCTGGAGAGGGTCGCACGAACGGGTTTCGACTCGTCTTTCCTGGTGGATGTGGCTTCATCCTTGGGTGGTTTAGTCGGGCTACTGCCTGCGTTTGCGGCTCCTCCTGGGGCATTGGATTCCGCGAGATGTTCTCCAGCTGATATGTCGTCATCGGGCATGACTTTTGGCGCGAATAATTGGCTTGCAAAGATGTGCTGCCCACGATGATCGACGCCGTTGGCGAGTTTTGCGGTGGGCATTTCATCGTTCACCAATTTACGGCGACCGAGGCGTTTGCCAGCAAAACGGGTTCCGTTGTAGATAGTGCCGTATTGCAGGGGGCCCATGCCGAGGAACCAAGTATCGCGAGCATTGCTGCCCGCTTGAGCAACCCCCGATTGCCAGAGTGGTTCTCGCGTTTCGCGGTCATAGGCAAAGACAGCGATCTTTGCAGCAGCGGTTTTCATCTCGCGCTTCGCGATGGATATTTCTGGAATCGTAGGGATTGGAGGAGCACTTGCGATCATCGACGAAGCACTACTGAGCAGATTGCTTGCGGGAAGGCCGTAGGTGACGTTGTTCCCGTCGGTTCCAAGTGCGCCGCAGCGAGCTTCGCAGATGATATCAGCGTTGTCTTTGGTATCGACGAGCATGCAACCGGCGGCGGTAAGTTGCTGGCGTAATCCGCTGATGACGTAATCGGAGTTTACGAGATTGAAGGGGACCGGTACGCCGGGAATCGCTTTTCCAGCCGATGACACATACGTTGTATCGAGGAAAACTTTATAACCGGATAATGGTCGGAAATCGATTTTCGAAATGGTTGTGTCGACCGCATCCGACATCAGCAATTGCTCGGTAGCGGTAACAGATTTGGTAGTACCACAACCGGGAAAACAAAGGAGCATCGAGGTGAGCACCATTGCACTGAGCACCGGAAGCAATCGGTTTGTACGGCTCCGAACGCGAGTCTTTTTCCTTGGAGGAACTTCGGAAACTACTTGCATTTTCGAAAGGAAAGGTGGGGTTCGAGGTGGTGAGGCTGTTGGGACGGTGCTGTTGGGTTAGGGCTTTCGGTAGCGCGAGCGATTCGGATCAGCGGACCGCGGAGGATTTTTCATCCGCCAACGCTTGCAACAGCTTGGCGCTTGGCGAGGGTATTTGGATTTGCTGCTGGCGGCCTTGGGGATCGAGCACGATGACTGTTAAAGGGTTGGTCATGTTCGAGGCAGGGACAACGGGGCCAGGGGTTGCATTGACCGTTGGGACAGTTGCGATGGCATCCTGTGTTGGCCTCGTGTAAAGCCTTTGCAGGCCGAGTTTGGAGAGTTGGTGGTACACGACCGGAGGCGCGCTGTACAAACCTTCATCGAGTTCGTTGTCCGCTGCATAGCAAATACCGATGAGTTCACCTTTGGTATTGAACAAACCTCCTCCACTCCGTCCTTGTACGGGTGCCCCGGCCACTTCGACGTTGGGGGCTCCCATGTAGCGATTCAGTTTGGTGATTCTGGAGTCTCGCCGGGAAGGTGGTTGGCCATTGTCGCAACCGATGCTGAAAACCGGTTCTCCTTCGCGAAGCGATTCTCGTTGCGCGATCAATGGCACGCGAGCTACTTCGCGGCCTGGATGGAACGAGAGCAAGCCAATGTCGAGTTCCGAGGCTTGAAAATCGATGACTTGGGCTTCGAATTTCTCTTCGGTTCCAGGAGCCTTTTCATTCAAGCTGGAAAACATTTCGACGGTAATGCGAGCATTGGGTGGGAGATCGCGAAATAGGTGTCCGCAGGTCAGTACCAACGCTTCGCCTTGATAGCTATCAATAATGGTGCCAGTGCCAACGGACTCATACTGAGGGTCATCGACACGGATCCGAACGGTAGCACGAGCCGCATTGGAGATGCCGTCGATGCTGGCTTGGTTTGCAGCGGTGCTTAGAGTCGATAAGCTGTTAGGGCGGACCGGAACGAGATGTTGTGCTTGTTGGACCGGGTTTGGGTTTTGAACAAAAGTATTCCCTGAGATGTTTGTTCGTTGTGAGGCGATCGGTTCAATAGGTTGACTGGTAACGAATTTCGGAGGCTCGGATGGCTTCGTAGTTATGGCAGCGGAGTTGGTACTTGCAGATCCCACGCTGGATCCTAAGCTGGGATCGATCGCCATCGTATTCGGACCGCTTTTCAGTTTGTCCGGGTTCGATGCCGCAACCATTCTTCGAGACAGTTCCATGTAGTCGACGGGACCTAAGATCCGGTCGATCTCGCGTGTCCCCCGGATTAAGAGGGTGGTTGGCGTGGTGTGAATCCTCCATCGCTGCGCCAAATGAGGCTCTTGCTGGACATTCACTCGTCGAACGACCCAACCATCAGCCAGCGCTTGCTGCGCGGCTGTATCCATGGTGCGGCATTGGTTGCAGCCAGCAGTTACAAATTCGATAGCGATGCAATCACCCACCAACCCTCCGCGAGCATCGTCTGAGAAATGCGTTACGAAAGTGGCAAAGGCGACGACAGTGAGATTCAGCTTCCACATACTCTGGATCCTCCTTGATCCGTTCCTAGCGAGAGGGGGAGTTTCGTAGGATCGACGATTCAAGACAAGATCAGTCCGATGGACTTTCCAATGCTGGCATTCTCAAACGTGTGATTTTCATCGCATCGATAATCCTAGAGGCAACGCACTGCGATCGGATCAAAGCGAAAGGCATGAATGCATTGGCGTTGCACATTGTTGGGAGTCACCCGCGGGGCCTTAGGTACCGAGAGTCATTTGTCGGGTAATACATCAACTGCGACATGGAGGGTGGTGAAACCGCCTCCTACGAATACTCCTTGGATGGGAGTGACATCGGAGTAGTCTCGTCCCCATGCGACAGTAATATGATCCAGTCCTGGGATACTGTTGTTGGTTGGATCAAAGTCGATCCATCCTAGATCGCCGGCGAAGACGCTGACCCAAGCGTGTGAAGCATCGGCACCGATGAGTCTCGGTTGTCCTTTGGGGGGAGAAGTCAGGAGGTATCCACTGACGTAACGTGCAGGGACCCCCAGAGATCGCATGCAACTGATGAATACGTGCGCAAAGTCTTGGCAGACTCCTTTTCTCCGTTTGAGTACTTCGATTGGTCGCGTGGTGACTTGGGTGGAAGAGGGCACGTAAAGGAACTCATGATGGATTTTGGTATTGAGCATTCTCAAGCAATCCAGAACGTCGCAATCTCCTTCGACGACTTGAGAAGCGTACTCTGCGAACTCATGATTGGCATGACAGTACCTCGAGTCGTAGAGGAATTCGCGTGCGGCAACCCACGACGGGTGCTGCGAATTGGCAATGGCACGGAGCAGTTCGCTCCAGCGGAGGTTAGCTCGGTCGGGGATTGTGTCGTCGGTCCGCTCGACGAGGCATCGTGAGGTCACTGTAAGATTCGCGTGGATTTCTTCAATGCTGAAGAACTCCACGTGATTCCCGAAGGTGTCTTGCCAATGGAAACGGCAAGCGGGTTTCGGCTGGATCTCGATCACACAGTGGCTGACCCGCTGGTTGAGCAGTTCTCGAGGGGTTAAGTGAAGTTGATTATGGCACAACGAACTTTCCGATGAATACTCGTAATGAGTGCTGTGGGTGACTCGGTAGCGACGTACGGAATCAATCATCGTTTTCCCGTGGGGTTATCGCGAATAAACACCATCGAATGCGCCGCGCGTGCGCCATGATCCTCGCGTATTCCGATGGGAGTTCTCGGAATCGACGAGTATAGCGAGTATAGCAGGGGTGAGTGATGGCAGGGAATTACTGTGTATTGAGGAACAAGTTGCAGTCCCATTTTTGGGAGGTCGTGTTTAGTCATGTAGCATTCTATCTGTGAAGCGTTAAAATCGGCTCCGCTCTTTATACGCGCATTGATTGAGGATGTTCGATTGGCATGCGCTCTTGAAAGCGGATACCTGAGATTCTCAACACTACCTCCCAGCACCACGTTTCAACACTTCATGAGCCGTATCACTCGCCCAACGCAACATGGCGAGTTTTTAGGAATCCGACATGCAAACCGTCGCCGAAAGCATCTACGATCACCCGACTTATTACGATCTTATTTTTGGCAGCGATTGGGTTACTGAGTTTAGATTCCTTGAGAAAGTTTTTCAAAAGCATGTCCGTGGAAAGACGAGACGGCTGTTGGAGCCTGCGTGCGGGACTGGGCGTTTGCTTTATCGAATGCTCAAGGCCAATTATCACTGCGAGGGGCTCGATCTCAACGACAAAGCTGTCGATTTCTGCAACAAGCGGTTGGAACGTCATGGATATAAGCCGACCGCATTCGTCGCTAACATGTGCGACTTTACGGTTAAGAAGCCGTTCGATGCGGCTTTTAATACGATCAATTCCTTTCGGCATTTGACGACGGAGGCGATGGCGGTAGCTCACCTTCGAGCGATGGCAGCTGCTATCCGCCCGGGTGGCATTTATGCGTTAGGTTTCCATCTGACGCCGCTGGTGGGACCAACGACCGATGAAGAGAGTTGGACGGCGCGTCGAGGGCATTTGCAGGTCAATACACATATGTGGCCTCGCGACAAGGATCCCAAGACTCGCATCGAACGCTTTAATTTGCGTTTCGATATTTATCGGCCAACAGGATCCATGCGGATCGACGATTGCTTGGTCCTGCGGAGTTACACCTATAAGCAGTTTGCGGCGATGGTGAAAAAGGTTCCCGAATGGACCATCGAAAACGCGTACGATTTCAGCTACGATGCGGACGAACCGATTGAAATCGATGAAACAACGGAAGACATCGTTTACATCTTAAAAAGGCAGTAACCTACCTTCGGATCAATCCCGAGCCTGCCGTCTTTCCGCTTCGAGTTTCACCTCGGCGTCATCCAGGACGCGTTGTGCTCGCATCGAGCCAATGATGAGGACTGGAAGAAAGATCGGGCATAGTAGGACTCCTATGCCTAGGGTGCATCGCAGGAACGTTGCCACGGCGGGGTGTTCGATACGGTCGTATCGAAACGCGAGGAAGAGGATGAATATCAACAGTGCCCCTGCGTAGAAGAGCCAGAGCATTTCGATCGGTTTGATATTTCCATCGAGGAAAGGGATTGCGATGGCAAATGAACCCGCGGCAATTCCAAAAACCTTCAGGATTTTCCGAAGCGGTACGGATAATGTTTCAACGTACTTCGCGTACAGGTCGCCATCGGCTGGATCGATCATGCCGATGTACGGGTATCGAATCAGAACGATATGGGTCGCAATGATTCCGGTCAGCACGCAAAGCCCGGAAGCAGCCATCACTGCCATGGGGATCCCACCCACTTTGGCTCGAATCATGAACCGCAAGACGATAGGAATGAGGACAGCGAATAGAAAGCTACGTTGAGCAATCCGGAACAACAGGGGGAACTCGCGAAAGGGTTTTCGGTTGCTGTCAACCATAGGTATTCGTCAACTCAGGATTTCCTAATCGCATGCAGGCACGCCGACTTCGAGGTTGAAGTCGTTCGCGCCGTGTGATGCTACGCGTTCAAAGCAACGATCAACGAGGGTCGCTCGCATGTTGGCTCTGCATGGAACTGCGAGGCAAGTAGTGACACATTGCGATCCCTAAAAAGTAAAGTCCGACCAAGGGAACGGACATACCGATCATACTCGCCATGTCCGCCGGAGTGAGGATCATCGAAATGAAGGCGATAGCGAGGACAGCGATACGCCATTGAGACAGGTAGGTTTGAACGTTGATGATACCCAGTCGCTCGATCACGAGCATGACTAGAGGAAGTTGGAAGGCGATACCGAATCCGAGTGGCAAGAGCAGGGCAAACGACATGTAGTCGGTCAACCGTGGGGATGCCCCGATACCCATGCTCGCATTGAACTCAAGCAGGAATTCGATAACCAGTTGGAAGATGACAAAAAACGCGAGGCAGGCTCCGGCCCAAAAAAGGATCAGACTGGTGGGGAGGAAAAAGTAAACGTACCTCCGTTCGTGCGGGTACAACCCCGAGGAGATGAATTGCCATAAGTAATAGAAGATACCCGGACTGGCGACGACAATGGCTACGACGAACGCCGCCTTGAGCCAAATCATGAACGGCTCTTGGAGC
>VGZN01000065.1 GCA_016872635.1 Planctomycetota bacterium
GCAGGTCGGCGTGCAATCATCGGATATTATCCTCGTCTTCAAGACACCGCGAAGTATCCAAGGCATCCTCAATGGGAAACTGACCCTCGGAGCCGATGCCGCCGCAGCCGCTGGACCTGTTGGACGCGAAGGTGCCGTTGCCACGGATGGACAACTCCAAGCAGAGATCTACACGTACTCTCGCAGCCGAGGATTGTTCGCAGGCGTTTCAATCGATGGCTCCGTGTTGCAAGTCGACCGACTGACAACGGGCCAGTACTATCAGATCACGGCTACCAACCAAACACCCACCGTTCCGCCTGCAGCCCAGAAATTGACCGAAACGGTAGCTCGATACGCAGCTACCATTGCCGCAGGCACTGCTCCACCAACCTCGGCGCAACAAGTCGGCGCGTCCGAATCCGAAGTGGTTCGAGGTCAATTAGTTCAACTCGCACCCAAACTCTTCGATATCCTCGATGATCAGTGGAAGCAGTTCCTAGGATTGCCAGCTTCCATGTTTCTCGGTGGCCCCCCTCCGGATGCCGAAACCATCAAAGCGATTGTCGCGCGGTACGACTCGGTCGCCCGGGACCCACGTTTCAATTCCCTGTCGTCACGACCTGAGTTCCAATCCGTGTACGGACTTCTCAAACACTACCAAGCATCACTGGCCCCAACATCTGCGGCAATTCAGCTTCCACCGCCCCCAACTGGCACCTAGTGTTCCCCAAGGCTTTATTGGCAGCCAAGCTTGCGAACATCCGCGTCAATCTTTGTTCGCAGTCTTAGGCTTCGGTAAACGAAGCCACCAAGCGACAAACATCGCCACAAGGATTCCGTTGGGGAGCAGGATCAACGCGGCCAGTCCCCACGGATCCACCTCGACCCAAACCGTGTGCTCGTAAAGCACGGGTCCATCCTCGGTCGCCGCCGGCACCAAACCTCCGTAAAGCTTCACCCACAGATAGATCAAAAGCACCACTGCGGCTGGAACAATAATGAGCACGGCGTTCAATATTGCAAACCGTCGCCACCACCGAGGAGCACTTAGGCGACCGATCGGCTGTGTCATCGTTGGTGAATAGGGATTGCTCACAGATCGCCAAATGTCGAAAGGGGTCGTCATCCAATGTCTAACGGTCGTCGCTTGAACGCGCGCGTTGCAGCGAGCATTGCTTGGTGAAGATGGGACCGGAACTCTCAAAAAGATCTTCTAGGTTGGCGGTTGAAAAGAATTGCCCCAACTCCTCCGTTGAGGCTGTGACAACGATCGTTTTACGCCCAACAGTCGGTGGATCGACCGATCGGTCGATCTTCTGCTCGATTCGCCCTGCCAATTTCTTTTCCTCGATAACCGTCTCGAGTTTGTCCAGGCTGAGATAATCCAACCGAAATCCAGATTCCAGCTTGAGGAACCGGCAAACGAAATACTTAAAGTTTTTAGATTTGCCCCAATTTTCGGTTACCGCCGTCGCTTGATTCCCATCGAGAACCTCAGGGATCGGAATCTGACACAGATACGAATCACCAACCTTGACGAAAAATCCAATCTGTGTAATGGGCGTCAACTCAGTCACAGATCCACGATGGACAATGGAAACGAATTTATGAAACCCCGGAGGTAACTTCTCATCGCATGCTCCCACGTGCACCCAAGCAATTTCACCAGAATCAGGATGCACCGATTGGTAAGTTCCATACAAATCCACGAACCGCTCGGCCTTATTTGGGTCGATGATGGGGTTGGTGAACGTCGGCACGTTGCAACCGCTCAATGCGAGAAACGACAGCAGGACGAGCGTGGTTGGCCTTAGCATCAATGGCACCATTCTGAAACAATGGTTGATGGGTATTTCTTAAAGCATAGCGGAACAATCTTCTTTTATTGGACTCAACAGGAAGAGTTTCGTAAAGCAGGAAAGCAAGCCTACGCGAACGAATATCCCTTGCGGATGAAGGATGCGTTGCCCAATTCGGCTCGCGGACGAGCACCCTACGGCCCCCATGACGCGAAAACTAACTCTCGGAAATCAAGAAATTCCGAATTCGCTGCTTGAGCCCTTCGTCATCCGTCCCCTTGATGGATGTAGTCAGCCGCCCATTCTTTTCGCGCCGACCACAAACGGTCAGCTTTTGCCGCAACTTGAGGTCCTTGAGAAAAAACGCTTCGTACGAACCGCGCTTTGAATCGGGAACTCCATGCACAAATCGTACAGCATCTGGTGTCACGATGATCCGGTACTGCCATCGTGGCCTAGCAACAGACCAAATCACATAGACTACAAATCCCGCGATCAGCCAATTGAATAGCGGGCTCATTACCAACTCATCCTAATAAAATCTACTTCGCGATCTTCGTGTCTTCGCGTGAAACCTACCGCTTTAAACCTTCGTGAAGATGCTATTGGCAAGTGTCCCAGTGCTATCCGCAAAGGTATTTTGCTCGATCCCCATGCTATTGAGGATGCTCAAATAGAGATTCGCCATCCGATTTTCACCGTGCCTCCAGTACTGACCGTGCCGCAATCCCATCGCGTTTCCACCAGCGACCAAGGTCGGGAGGTTCTTAGGCCAATGCGTCGTGCTGGCACCGCTTCCGAACAACACAATCGTGTTATCAAAAACAGTACCCTCGGTGTCCCTGTACTCTTCCATCCGTTTAAAAAAGTGAGCCAACTGTTCGCTGAGGAATCGATCGTATTTCGCGAACTCTAACTGCCCATCCTTGTCTCCCGCATGCGAAAGGTTGTGATGGGTTCGGGTCAATCCGAGCTTGAGCGGAAACGTATCGCTGATCCCCATTCCATCTTCGCGATTGAGCATAAACGTCACCGATCGAGTGATATCCGCGTCGAATGCGAGTGCAATCAGATCGAACATATTGCGGTAATACTCGGCCGGTTCTCCCTCAGGCGATGCATCTAGATTCAGATGGCTGTAATCTTGCTCTTTCAAAGGGATATCAATCCACTTCTCAGAGGCTATCAACCGTGACTCCAATTCGCTAAGCGAAGCGAGGTACTGTTCCATTTTGTCGCGATCTGAAGTACCAAGTTTCTGGTTAAGCGTATTCGCGCTCTCAAGTACCGCATCGACCAACTTCATTCGGGACTTCAAACGAACCCGTTGCTCCTCGAGCGACGAGCGATCGGCGCGAAAGAGTCGATCGAAGACGCGGCGAGGTTGATTCTCGGCGGGTACCGGCCGCCCCTGGAGGTCGTAGGAGATCGTGCCGGTCCGAGAAAGGAATCCAACACCAGCATCAATGGAAAGAACCAACGATGGCTGCCTGCAGTGCTGTTTGGTATGCAAAGCAATGACTTGGTCGAGCCCCACCGAGTTGAATGCACCCGGCTTTGGACTATGGAGCGGTGCACCGGTGAGCCACATATCGGAGCAAACATGCGGATCCGCTTTCGTGCCATTCTCGTGATACAATCCCCCAACAAAACTGACATGATCTCGAAATGGAGCGAGAGGTTCTGTCGATTTGCCAAATTGGAACCTTCCATCCACCTCTGCGGTCGGAAACCAACTCCAATCACTGATCCCATGTTCTGGTTTCGGCAGCGACATCCCATTCGCCGTGTACAGCGCACAGAATCGCTTCGGCGGATTCGCGGTGACGATTTCTCCCATCGCCTCCAATGCTGGTAACGCGAGCGATGCACCTGCGATTCCACGCAATACCGCTCGTCGATTCAGTCTCATTGCGCCTGGCATCGTGTCCGTCCTCGTTCCTAAAACTTGTTTTACTTCTTGATGAACCAATCGCTGGATACCACAAAGTGGATCATATCGCGAAGCCTGTATCCATCGTCTTTTAATTCAACGGCTCGGGCTTTGAGTTGCCGGATTTCATTGTAGGTCAAACTGCGACCTATAGCGTATACCGAAATATGCTTCATCGTGCTAAAAGCGATTTGATCGATCCGGTCCGCCAGCAAATAGGCTCGTAATCCATTGAAATCAGCGACATGCTTGCCATCAGGCAAACTGGACGAACTATCACTCGTTTTTCCGTTCGCGATCCCTCCGGCATCGAACTGCTCAAAGGGTAAACCCCATGGATCGATCCCGGTATGGCATTTGATGCACCCCTCGATACTCCTGTGTTTTTCCAACCGCTGACGCAATGTGAGTTGTGTCAGATCCTCCAGCTTGGGAACATTGGGTGGCGGATCTTCAGGTGGTTCCGAGATGATCTTTCGGGCAAACCAAGCCCCTCGCTTGACCGGGTTCGGCTCTCGGCCATCGGACAGCCCCGCCAAGACTCCGGCTTGCGTCAGCACCCCACCTCGTTGCGGGTCGCGATGGGCGATCGGCGTGAAATCAAAACCGCTTTCTGTCCGATCCGACCACCCGTAGTACTGTGCGACGACCTCATTAGCCAAAGCGAAATCCGATGCAACCAGGTTAGAGACCGGCATGTTCTGGCGAACTAAGTGTTCGAAAAACCTTGCAGGCTCCTTCTTCAACTCGTGCTTGACCTCTTTGGTCAACCTTGGAAACCGCTTGGCATCGATCTCCACCGCGTCGAGTTTGTCCAAGCTGAACCACTGCCACGCAAAGGATTCGGCAAAGCGTCTAAATTTTGGATCATCGATCATCCGGTCGATTTGACGATCAAGTTGCTCCGTCAGTTTTCCTTGGGAGGCTAATTCTCGCAATTCATCGTCAGGCGGCGAGTTCCACAGGAAATAGGAGAGCTTAGATGCTAACTCCCATGGCTCGATCGGCTCTGAATCTGGACCGACGCTTTGCTCGATCAAAAAGAGGAACTGTGGCGACGTTAACACCACCGACAATGTGCCGAGCACGCTTTCCTGGAATCGTCTTGGGTTGCTTGGCTCCCTCTGCTCGAAATCACGCGCCCAGAGTTTCATGAGGTAAGCGATCTCCTCATCCTTCGCAGGGCGACGGTAAGCGCGCGATGCGAACGATGCAATGATTTCCCTCGCATACATTGCTGCGTCGTCGGAGTAATCTGATGGGATGAAAATATTTCGATGCGAAGCCGGAGGCCAAGTCTCATAGTAGGGGCCTTCGAACTCCACGCTCCGAATGAGCAAGCGAGGCATGTCGCGATCGTCCGTGTATTCGCTCCGGACCCCGATCTCTCGGATCCCCGCGAGGTAATTCACGTTGTCTCGCTCCACGTCAGGGCTCGGATAATTTTGAATGGCACCTTCAAAGACAAAGTCCTGCAACTCGGTATTCGCAACTACCTGCGGTTCGCCTACAGGTGCCAACGTACTCCCACAGTCGCGTCGCAAACCGACGTGAACACCGAGTTTCGGAGATCGGGATTCAAACGCGAGATAGCTCCGCCCGAGCGGACTCGATTCGTCGATCCGGCGTAACTCCATCCGTTCGATCGGGTTGGCACCGGTAACCTTCGCCGATAATTCGAGGGGCCCCGGCTCCAATCGAATCACGGCGAACGGGCCATAGCTCCAATGCCCGCTCAATCGCTTCTCTGCGGAACCACGCTGCGATATCGAGATGCGAGCTTGTTGGCTTCCTTCGGGAAAAGGTGCTGTCGCGAAACGTCGTCCCGGTTCGATGATCGCTTCGAGTTCCGCTTCAGAGATCGCTCGCCGGTACAGTCGTACATCGTCGATCTCTCCGAGAAATTGCTTCGACCCTTGAATCCGACCTATATGCATATCTTTCGAGGGGTTGTCGAGATTAGCCGCTTGGATTGTCCCCGATGCGACTTGATAGCCGTTCACGTACAGCTTGGTTCGGTTCTCCCCTCTCATAACAACGGCGGCAACATGTTGCCATTGATGAGTCCGCAGTATCCCAGGGGCCGACTGCACCACGCCGTTGAGCTTGCGATCGGAGTTCATCGTCTCGATCCGCAAAATGCCTCGATCGTCAGGCATGTCGAAATACCAGCCATGGGTGTAGTTGTATTCCCCGAGGCAAACGATTCCTCCTTGCCGCAGTTCATGAGGATTGATCCACGCTGAAACCGTGAAGTCCCCATCGCCGACATTCATCCTCTCATCGCGCGGGGTTACAACCGCCCCATCATTTCCGTCCACGGAAAGAGCCTTACCGAACGGTGAATCAACCAGCTTTGCCCCACCGACCAACTTTCCAACAAACTCTTGAGACGATCCGTAACCGTTCGGTGAAGCGTCAAAACTCCAGTTGCCGATCAAAGCTTGTTCGAGACGACTCGCGTCTGGAATGATCGTAGGCTTTGAATAACCTCGTGGATAAACATCCAATTGGTAGATCCCTCCATCGGTTATCTCAACCGAAGCGGGGGACTGGAAATCGGATTGGATACGGTAGGCTGGCGGCGGCTCCAGAGATGCGCCGTTCGTTGGAGCAACCTTCTCGCTGGAAACAACGGAGGTAGCAGCGAGTAGTCGACGATCGAGCAAAAGACCATCCACTTCTTTCGCAGCCCGGACTTTCACTCGGAACCGGCCTTGTTCAGGAAGCTCACGTAGCGAGATCTTGAAATTGGCGTGAGGCCCGTAGGTATTCGATTCACCGAAGATTTCGCGGCTCGGAATGGCGGGACGAAGCAACAGCCCGCGAGGTACTGTTTCATAGGCGAGCCCCTTGGGATATCCCTCGCTCCCGCGCATGCATGCAAAAACAGCGTGGTAGATACTATCGAAGTCCCGCCAGCCACGCACCGTATCGTTGCCTTGATAACCCTCGATGAATTTAAATCGCCGCTGCATCGTGAACGGGACAAACGGGAATGGCTTTTCAAGAGTCGGTTCGGAAACGATGAAGTCCGAGTTTGCTAAAAGAAGATTGTTCGCACCAAGGATCAAATTGTCCGGACACGGCTCCGAATTGATCCCTTGGCCAATGTCCATCCGAAAGTGCTCGATGGTGGGTGGATGCTGTTCGTCTACGACCGAAAGCCGCAATGCTTTTTCCGCGATCTGGAAGTAGGCTTCGAGTTGCAGCGGCGAGGTCATGAGGATTGCGGCGTTGTTGGTGAACCCATCTTTAGAAACGCCATCTGGTGGCAAGATGTCGGTGACGTTCTCCTCGAGCAGCAACAGTTCGCGAAGCGTGTTCCGGTATTGGTCGACAGTGAGTCGGCGGACCGAACCGTTTCGGGCGACATTCCTAGACCTAGCTGCGTCGAGTGCTCGAGCCAACCATGCCTCAAAACGGTTCAACTCGTCCGAAGTGGGTTGCGCTGCATCCTTCGGAGGCATCTCTCGCTCGACGACTTGGCGTTGGATCGCCTCCCACAACGTCAGAGTTTTATCGGCGAGCAATCCATCGAGATCATCGACGCGCACCCCGGATTCCCGATCCGATTCGTTGTGGCATTCGGCGCAGTACTTCGACAGAAACGTCCCTGCATCGTGCGCAAAGGATTCCGCAGTGACTTTCTCGTGCGTCTGCCCATCCAGGGGGAGTGATGCCGGTGAGACCTGGGCAACGGCTCGCTCGGAATCAGAGAACAGCCCAGCAGAGATAACGAGCAGCCATGAAAGAACAAACCCTTTCAGCAACCGGTTCGCAAAGTTTCGCGTTGAACGAACCATAAGGCTTCCATCAATAATTTGTTGAGGCGGGATCATAGGAGGGACACTAATTGTCGTTGGATACCTATCGAGGGACAAGCCCACGATCGTTATGAGACAGGCAAATGCCAATCCATCATGGCTTGCCCTGGAGTGGTATGTCCCACGCCTCGTCGAATCGTATCGTCGTGGAATGATCGATGGTTGAGTGGCCTCAACCTCGTATTGAGTCCGCCAAATAGCAGCAAAACGTCGCCCATTTGTAACGGTCGCACCGGTCGGATCGACCGTCGCGTTGAAAATCGCGAACTTTAATCTAGTGAAAAAGATCCGATTCTTTGGAATGTACGGAATCGTGATTCATATTCTCGCAGGGTTATTTTTAGTCAAGCACTTTGCCTCAAGAAATGCAAATCATGCGATTCCTCCAATTACTCGCTTTGCTCGCTATCGTTGGACTTGCTAATGGTTGTGCCACCGTTCGCAGTATCGAACAATGGAAATGTGATAACTGGGGGATGTGCCATTTCGCTACCCAACGGCCTGCGGTTTACTCGCCGATGGCGGTTCAGCCAGGCTATGCGCCAGTTCCTTCCGTTGCCCCCGCTCCTGCAATGACGTACGGACAACCGGCGTACGCCGGTGTTCCATCCGGTTACGCAACCGCGCCAGCAGGGACCATGGTTCCTGGCACCTCGAATTGCTCTTCCTGCCAAAAATAATTATCTGAACGGCTCGTTGAAGGTGGTTATATCCCCTTTGTTGCCTGTAGTAATGTTGACAAACCCAGGCATGCCGCTCCTCGGGAGGACTCCCTGTTTCGCTACTGCCAGCGAACGATTTGCACGATTCGTATCCCGATTTCTCGATAATCCTCGGGATAATTCGATTTCGATTCCCTCGTCCCTGTTGCTTCTGCGACATTCTCCGAAACTTCAGCCTTTAAGTGATTCACTCACGATAAAGGGGGCAGCCAGATGGCGAGTGAGGGATGGTTTAGACCATCGCATTCCTAGGTTCGATTTGCTTTCCGATGGACGATTGTATGGCCCCTTGTTTGCATCGCACTGAGTAGAATCTACAATGAGCCCTCCGGTTAAAAGGCTGTGGCTCGTAGATTTTTCGAGCCCTGCCCACAACTCGTTATCCACCCCGCCCCCCGTTAGCCCTTCCGACGCGGTTTCAACCGCGACCATCGTGCGCACTCAACGCGAGCTGCGAATACTCACAATTGCGAATCCCTGTTCCTTTCCTCGGCAACTAGATATTCCATGACAATGATTTCTCGGCCCCTATTCTGGTCGTACGCGTTGCTGCTCCTGGTTTGCAGCATCTCCCTGTCGGCACCATCGATTCAAGGAGTGGAACCGCTCCAATTCAAAAAGGGAGATCACGTTGCCTATATCGGCAATACGATGGCCGACCGAATACAACATTCGGCATGGCTCGAGACATACCTTCATGCGATGTATCCAGATTTGGAACTCACGTTCCGAAACCTGGGGTACCCCGGCGATGAACTGAAATTGCGTGCCCGTGAAGATAACTTCGGCAGTCCCGATGAATGGCTTACCAAGGTCCAAGCCAATGTCGTCTTCGCTTTTTTTGGATACAACGAAGCGCTCAAAGGCCCAGCCGGGCTGGATGGTTTCCGAAAAGAACTGGCCGAAACGATCGATGGCATGCTCGCCCAGAAATACGATGGCAAATCGTCTCCTCGGCTGGTCTTCTTTTCGCCCATCGCACACGAAAATTTGAAGTCGCCGCACCTGCCGGACGGTTCCGAAAACAATGCGAAACTTGCTCTGTACACCCAGGCGATGAAGGAAGTCTGCGCGTCGAAAAATGTGCTGTTCGTCGACCTTTTCACCCCGACCCAAAAGCTCTACGCAACCGCCAAAGAGCCATTGACGATGAACGGGATTCACTTGCTCGACAACGGCGATCTCGCCGTTGCTCAAGTCATCCTCAAGGACCTATTCCCCAATGCCAAAATCCCCTCGGACGCGGAGCAACTCGCCCGCCTCCGCGACGCTGTACTCGATAAAAATTACCATTGGTTCAATCGCTATCGCGTTGTCGATGGTTACAACGTCTTCGGCGGCCGCTCGAAGTTGGCATGGTTTGGTCAGTCCAACGCCGACGTCATGATGCGGGAAATGGAAATCTTCGATGTCAAGACAGCGAACCGCGATCTAGGTCTCTGGGGCGTCGCTCAAGGCAAGGAATATGTCGTTAAAGACGACAACCTTCCGAAAGAACTCGAAGTCAAAACCAACATCCCTGGTGCACTTCCCGACGGCAAGCACAAATACCTCGGCGGTGAAGAAGCGATCGGCAAAATGAAGGTCGCCGAAGGGATGAAGGTCAATCTCTTCGCATCGGAAGAAATGTTTCCAGAACTGATCAATCCCGTGCAAATGGCGGTCGACACCAACGGCCGTCTCTTTGTTTCGGTTTGGCCTTCGTACCCTCACTGGAACCCAACCGAGCCGCGACGCGACAAAATCATCTGCTTGCCAGATGACAACGGGGACGGCGTCGCCGACCGATGCGTAACCTTTGCAGACGAATTGAATAGCGTCACCGGATTTGAATTTTGGAATGGTGGAATGCTCGTTGCAGCACTACCCGAAATCTGGTTCTTGAAAGATACCGATGGCGACGACAAGGCGGATCTTAAGATCCGTATGCTCCAAGGAGTCTGCAGCGCGGATTCGCACCACTCGGCGAACGCAATGCTGATCGGACCCGATGGATGGCTCTATTGGTCTCGCGGGATCTTCAACGTAGCTGCGATGGAGACGCCTACCCAAACAGTTCGATCCGGGGAAAGCGGTGTGCACCGATTCAATCCTCGTACGTTTGAAATGGAGTTCCACTTCCCAATCGGCCCCAACCCTCACGGAGATTCTTTCGACCAATGGGGTTACCAATTTGCGAATGATGGTACCAGTGGTACTGGTTCCTATGTCAATATCGGCAAGGGGGTCGGTAACAAACAGTGGTTCAAGATGCGTGTGCGACCGGTCGCTGCCAACGGCTTCCTGTCGAGTAGCTTGTTCCCGGAAAAGAACCAAGGAAACTTCTTGATCTGCAATTGCATCGGCTTCCTCGGTGTTCTGCAACACGAAGTGAAGTACAACGGCGCAGATATAACTTCCCAAGAGATCGAGCCGATCCTCGTCTCGAGCGATCCAAACTTCCGTCCTACCGACGTCGAGATCGGTGGTGATGGCGCACTGTACGTCTCTGATTGGTCCAACGCGATCATCGGTCACATGCAGCACAACATGCGAGATCCCAACCGGGATAAAGACCATGGACGGGTCTACCGCGTGATGCCCGAAGGCAAATCCCCGCTCAAGCCAGTTCAGCTCAAAGGAAAACCGATCCCCGAAGTCTGCAACGCGTTCTTCGCCAAGGAAAACAGCACTCGTTATCGAGCTCGGTTGGAACTCAGTGGCCGGAACTCCGACCAAGTCGTCTCGGAACTGAACAATTGGGCTAAGAAACTCGATCCAGCCAACCCAGACCACGCACAAGCCCTCCTCGAAGGCCTTTGGGTTCTCGAAGAGCACCGCAAACCTGATCTCAATTGGATCCAACGCGTTTTCACCGCGAAAGAACCTCGCGTTCGCGCTGCTTCGATCCGTACGCTTGGCCACTGGGCTGGCAAGGTCAAAGGATGGGAACCTGTTCTGTTGGCAGCGGCCAAAGATGACGAAGCCCTCGTCCGTGCTGAAGCGGTGAAATCAGCAGTCGATCTCAATGGTCTGGCGGCGATCGAAGCGATCTTCGAAGCTGCAGTGCGACCAATCGACCCCGAATTGGACACCGTTCTCAAGTTTGCCAAGCAGCGAGTCAAGATCGATCAAGGTCTCCAAGACGCCATCGCGTCGAACCAAAAGCTTTCCGATGCAGCCATGGAATATGCATTGAAGAATGCATCTCCTGAAAGCCTGCTTAAACTTCCTCGTGCCGAAAAAGTATTCCAAGCAATCCTCGGACGACCCAACGCATCAACCGGAGCGTTGCGTGAAGCATTGAAAGGACTTGCTGACCTCCGCAAGGAAAGCTCCGTACCATTGATCTTGGCCCTCGCTCAGGAACGTGATCAAGCTGGCCAATCCGATGCGTTGAAGAGTTTGCGTGAATTACTCGTCGAGCAACCAGCACCCGAACTTCGAAAAGTTCGCGGCGCACTGCAGAACCTGGCACTGAAATCCAAACAGGCCGAAACGAGGCAATTGGGTTATGCCGCATGGATCACCGCAGAAGGGAATGGTGATGCCGCATTCGCTAATGCATCGTCGTCCAAAGAGAACCTCCGCGATCTATTGAACGCAGTACCAGGCATCACCAACGCGGATGTGCGAAAGAACATCTTCGCCTCGGTGCGAGGCCTGATGTTTGACTTGCCTGCATCGCTCGCTGCGGAACCCACCGGTGCTGGCCTGCAACAGCCCGGTATCCAAGTCGACTACTTCCATCCTGCGGCAAACAACGTCGCGTTGGAAACGTTAGCGGCGATGAAGCCGAGCGAGAGCGGTATCGTTCCCCAAATCGTCATGAACGTTCCCCAACGCAAACAAGCCGACAACTTCGCGCTGCGATTTACGGGCAACATCCGAATCCCTGCTTCCGGAAAGTACTCCTTCTTCGTCGCATCGGATGACGGGTCGCGTATCTACATCGATGATCAACTCCTCGTTAACAACGATCGCCTTCAAGGGATGACCGAACAAGGTGCCAGTGTCGATCTGACCGCAGGATTGCACAAAATCGTCGTCACTTACTTTGACAACGGTGGCGGAGACGGATTGAGCGTAACGTGGAGCGGACCGGGAATCCAAAAGCAGGCGATCCCCGCCGAGCAACTTTCGGTCGGTGGCAGTGGTGAAACACTGCACGATCTCGCCATCCGAGCCGCCAACACCATTCCTGGATTTGATAAAGAGAAGTTTGCGGACCTTGCGAAACTCATCAAATCGGACAAACAACGTTCGACGGCAATCTCAGCACTACGAGCCATCCCCGACTCAGCGTGGGACTCCAAAGAACTGCCGGGACTCGCTGACAATCTCGTTGGGTACCTAAGCAGCATCCCCGCTAAACTCCGCACCACACCATCCGCCGTGGAAACCGCAGAACTGATCAAGGCATTCGCTGCAAAACTTGCTCCGGACCAAGCAAAACGGATCGCAGATCGACTGCAAAATCTCGATGTGCGGACCATCGCGATCGGCACCGTTGTCGAGCGCATGAACTACGACAAGGAGCAAATCGTTGTCGAGGCTGGAAAATCGGTTGAGTTTCGATTCTCGAATATCGATAACATGCCCCACAACTTCGTGATCGTCACTCCCGGCGCTCTCGAAGAAGTTGGCCTCAAGGCGGAAGCATCGGCCCAGGATGCCGATGCTCGCGACCGAAACTTCGTACCAAAGTCCGACAAAGTTCTTTTAGCTAGCAAGCTCCTCAACGCGGGTGAAAGCCAATCACTCAGCTTTGATGTTCCTAAAGAACCCGGAATGTATCCCTATGTTTGCACGTACCCCGGTCACTGGCGACGTATGTTTGGTGTCCTGGTCGTCGTCGCGAATATCGAACAGTACAACGCCGACCCAACGGGATACTTGGCGGCCAACCCACTCGCTGTCAATGACGAACTGCTGAACAGCATCGGACGAAACACCGAGTGGAAGATCGAAGATCTCGCCGCTGACCTGAAGGAACTCAAGCATGGACGATCGTACGAAGTGGGCAAGAGTCTTTTCTCTGCCGCCAGTTGCGTAGGCTGCCATAAACTCGGTGGTGAAGGGAAGGAATTTGGTCCTGACCTGAGCAAACTCGACGATAAGAAAATGACAGCGGATTACATCCTCAAATCGATCCTTCAGCCATCGGCCGATATCGAAGAGAAGTACCAAGCACGTATCTTCCAAATGGATTCCGATGCGATCATCACGGGCATGGTCATTGAGGAAAACGACGACCAGATCAAGGTTATGGTCGATCCCTTGGCCAAGGGAGATCCGACCGTACTCGACAAGAGTGAAATCGTGGCCCAGAAGAAATCTGCCGTTTCGACCATGCCACAAGGTTTGCTCAATAAGCTGACCAAGGAAGAGATCCTCGACCTCATGGCCTATGTCTTGGCTCGCGGTGATAAGAAAGACGCTGCCTTCCACGGTCACGACCACGATCACGGTCACGGTGGTCACTAGACAGCCCTCTCGCGGCTGCACCCTCCGTGCAGCCGTTTCTGGGTCTTGATCACTGTCGTTTCGAGCATCTACCTATGAAACCTGGTTTGAAAGTCGGTGATGTCGGCGGTCTGGTTTGGATCGTCGACCCGTCGATGGTGATCACTCTGGGCGGTGACGCTCGCGCCACTGTCTTTTCCACCCCAAACATGATCCTTTTGATGGAGCGGTCGGCTCGTGAAGCGATTCGCCCCTATCTCGAAGCCGGCGAGGAATCGGTTGGAACCGAGGTGAATATCCAGCACCTCTCTGGTGCAGGAATCGGCTCCACCGTACGAGGCGACGCCCGGGTAACCGGTATCGATGGCAAAAAAATCCACTTCGATGTCTCGGCCTTCGAAGGAGACCGATTGCTCGGTCGAGGCACTCATACGCGCGCCCTCGTCAGCGTCGATCGATTGGTCGAAAACCTTACCAAGCAGAACGGAAGTACAGAACGAGCCATGAACTTGAAACCAAATATCGGCTCGTTGTCTACACTTAAGACCGTACACATTGATGTTGTGCAACGCATTGCAACGGTTACCTTGAATCGACCTAGTGTTCTCAACGCCGTCAACGCCGAGATGACCGGGGATTTAGAACAGGTCATCGCATGGCTACTGGGGCATCCCGAGGATGTTCGTATCGTCCTGCTGCGAGGTGCCGGTGCTGCGTTTTGCGCGGGTGACGATGTCAAAGAGCTACCCGGATTCACCCCCGAGTTCGCTCGAGAACTCAGCCTCCGCCAAGCGGAACTGTATCTTGCTCTAGAGCGAATTCCTCAACCCGTAATCGCTTTGGTTCACGGTGACGCTATGGGGGCAGGATGTGTTGCTGCCTATTCGGCTGATTTGCGCATCGCAACTCACGACGCGCGGTTCGGCATGCCAGAAATCAAACTTGGCTGGCCACCCGGATATGGAATCGCACA
>VGZN01000066.1 GCA_016872635.1 Planctomycetota bacterium
AAAGGTGTTTCATGGCGTCGCAGTATTGCTACCGACGGACCACAAGCAGAAGTTTACCGTGCATCACCTGTCGAGTCATGGCGGCTGATTCGGACGCAGATGCGTCTATCAGGAGCTTCCACTGGACTGCTCGAAGGTGGTGGACGAGCTAGTGGTTACTTTACGTCAGCGACTGGAATTACGATCTACGATGGGGACCAATGGGCCGACGATCAATGGGCATATCCAGACCGTATGTTCGCCTTCATCGCCGATGTCGGGAGCAACCTCGTCCATCGGAAACGTTTGCGTCCCAACGGTCCGGCGTTCCTCGGTGAACGCGTCGATGCTGGAACCGAGTTCCTTCGAAGTCGCGATACTTGGTTTCGTCCTGTCCAATTCGCCAATGGACCGGATGGATGTTTATACATCGTCGACATGGCACGTGAGACTATCGAGCACCCAAAGAGTCTGCCGGAACCGATCAAAAGCCAAGTGGACTTAACGTCGGGACGAGACCGTGGCAGGATTTGGCGAGTTCGAGCCACCGATCGCCCCGTGCGACGCGAAAGCATCGACCTCCTCTCGCTACCCAAAGAATCCTTGGTCCAATTGCTCGCACATCCTAATGGATGGCACCGAAAGATGGCGTCCCAGCTATTGATAGAAAAGCGGACAGAATTGGAAAGCGTGATCCCTGCATTGCGTGAACTGGTTCGGGATAATCATCCAAGCGTTGCTCAACTCCACGCGTTGTCTGTTTTGGCAAGCATCGATGGAGCGATTGATGAAGATACGTGGCTTCGTACCCTACAGTCCGCGGAGCCATCGGTTCGACTATGGGGGTTGGTATTCACTCCGAGTCCTAATAACTGGGCTCCAGAAACGATCGCTAAAGGATTTCAGCTCTTGCAAAACGAATCTGATTCCAACGTTCGTATCGCAGCGTGTGTCCGCGCCGGTCAACTCATCGCCGATCCGACCCTACGGTCGGAACTCTTGTTTTCCTGGATTCGCAGCGATTTGAAGATCGACGAATCGAGAGCCGCGGTCGAGTACGCTTGTCGTGGCGAGACAGCACGCCTTGTCTGGGAAAAGACGAAGTCGCGGTTTACTGAGCCGAGGATTCAAGGCTTCGTGTCGAACTGGATCGATGGTTTGTTGTACCAGATGCACCTGAATGGCGATCTTGCACAGGAGATCCTCAAATGGAATCCGGAACAACCAGACCGTTCGACCTTGCGGATTTTGAGCGCTGGTGTTCCATCCATCGGGCGACTTCTTGAGCGGCGTTTGATCGTCGCGGGGACAGAATCGTTCCAAGCCATTCAGACGCTAGCTCAGCAACGGATTTCGGGTAATCTGGCGCACTTATTGGATACCAACGCTTCCGAAACACAATACACAGAACTCTTGGGCAAAAATCGGGATGAACGACAAGGCTGGATGCGAATCGCGACGGCACTTTCGAACGATGAAAAGCAAACGTTGCTACAAGGAGTTCTCAAGGCGTGTCCATCGATGGAGCTTCAAATCGATGCCATTGACGCATGGGCTGGGAACGATGTGCCGTTACTACATCTTGCGATAGAGCAATTTAACGAGGTACCTCCGCTCGTCGGCCAAGCAATCTTGAGGGCCCTGATTCGCAATGAAACAGGAGCGTTGTTGCTTTTATCGACGCTAGAGCAACGAAAGCTGGATAGCAACCAAATACCTGCGTGGGTATGGCAAACGTTGCGATCCTTTCCAAGCGAATCGATTCGAAAACAAGCGAGGACCTGGGACAACGTTGCGGAGGTGAGCTGGGAATCGATCGCGGATAAGTATAGAGCTGGATGGAAAGAACCAGGCTCGAAGGAAAATGGATCAGCAATATTTCAAAAATGGTGCGCGTCATGCCATCGCATCCACAACGTTGGGATCGAAATCGGTCCATCGCTCGAATCCTATAAGGTACGTCCTAACGAAGCGATTGGACTCGCCGTTGCCGAACCGAGTCGGGAGATGGATTCCAAATACGAGCAACACCAAATTCGGACTCAAGACGGACGCGTGTGCGTGGGTATTTTGGTCAGCGCGAACCAAGATTCGATCGTACTACGCACCGCACAGAACGAGACGGTTGCCGTCGAGCGGTCCGATGTGGATCAGTGGAAAACCACGGGTAAATCGCTCATGCCCGATGGGCTGATGAAGGAAATCGGGCCCGAAGCCTTTAATGATTTAATCTCGTTCCTGCGGACTGGTGGAAACGAGTCACGTTAATTCATCGGAAAGCGACATCCACACGATGTCAATCGCCAAACCAAGCGATGTCCCGGCACGCGACCCCATCTCCCCTCCGCTGTTGCACGCAGCGCTACGCGAGGCAGGGAGCTAGTGATCGCTACGAATACCATGCTCGTTGTCGCGGGTTCCTCTCCCCCTAGAGACACCGACGGCTAGCGCCAAAGTCGCTCACCAATCCCATCAAACGTTAGCGCTCCGTCGGCTGTTGTGAGCACCAAGGCGCTAGCCTAGTGGTGTGGTGATTGCTACGAATACCATGCTTGTTGCCATGGGTTCCACCGCCCCTAGAGACACCGACGGCTAGCGCCAAAGTCGCTCACGTTGCAGGCAGGGATCTAACCGCAAAACGTGTGCTTCGCAACTGTCCACCAACCGTTGCGATCCAAACTTCGGTACGGTGATGTCGGCTCTAATGTTTGGATCAAATAGCGATGGGCATCCGCCAAATTGTGGTAGGGCAGCGATGGAAAAATATGATGGAGCGCATGGTATCGAATGGAAAACGGAAACAAGATCGCCGTCATCGCATCTCGACCGGTATAGTTGCACGAGTCCAAAATGTGATCCGACATGCTGACTTGATCACCATGACTGTTCCCATGATGGTCACCCGCCAATCGCAAGGTATTCATGCACAACACGCCGAACCCCAACGAATACAGTAGTGGCAATCGGGTCCAATCGGTAATCCCCAACCCAATCACAACAAGAATTTGTGTTGCTCGTGCCCAACAAAGCCATTCGACGATCGCAATATTCCTTCGGTCGATGGCATTAAGCTTACGCTCATAACTCGGATTAAGCGCCATCGACAACGAGGACGCATGAACTAAACTCCACTCGCGCCAACCTCTCGCCAACCATAGGAACGGCACCAACAGAAATCGAAGAAACACCACCAGCGGCGTGATCAGCATCTTGCTGAAAAGCAACAACACGCCCAATGCGTTTCCGCGATGGTACATGCTCAAGAAATACTCCGGATCATCCGTAGTCCCAAAATAATGGGGACTGTGGTGATCGCGATGGTGTCGCGTGAAAAAAGGGGAGGGGGAAAAAATGATGATCCCGGCCAAAAGATTCCATGCCAATTTGTAGCCGTTCATTTCCCCTTGCTTCAAATGACAGACTTCGTGAACCAAGGATCCCAATCGATAAAGGAAAAATAACGCCACAGGGTAACTGAGCAATTGCTGCCATGTACCCATCGAAGCCCCGAGAAAAATCGCGGAGGCAATGTAGGCAGGGATGAGACAACCGAAAAAATCAATCCAGTACCGCCTTGCACTTGGCCGAAAAAAATCTCGCCCACTATCGCGCAGTGTCGATCGAACGTCACTCAACCAACGTTCACTCGAAACGACCTGGGCGGACCCGCTACTACCAAGAATCGGAGAGTGTGCCAAAAAACCAACGGGCAATGAATCGACGGCCAATGAAGCATCGGCGTTGTGCATGTCTGCCACGAGATGTCGTCCTGCAGGTAAACGTCCTTGACCACACGTTGCAAAGGTCGTTGAATGCTTAGCATTCGCGTCCCCAATCTAGGATCATGGAACGACTCTCCGTTTGTCAAAGTCGATCGTAGTGGACCACCGTGATTCTCGCAAGGACTCGCTACTCCGCGAGCGAGTTAACGCTTTGCAATCTTGCTATGCAATCCACGAAATACTCCGTCCATTCAATACTCCGTATTTTCCGAGCTACATGAGACTTCCGCTGAATTGATAGCTATCACTATGAGGGAGCGACAATGCACGTCGCAACGGGTGGAGAGCCTGTGTAGCATGCGATCGGCGAGCATCGCTCAACCGTACTCGATCGCATCGCTAGATTTTTTAACCCGTAATCACGAGAACCGAGGAGAATTGAATGCGACGAATTTTGACAACTAGCGTAACCATCTTGTTCCTAAGTGGAATCGTCGTTGCGAATGCAACCGCTCCTCGCAAGACCGCGGAGGAAGTCATGAAAGCTGGTTTTGCCGGCGACTCGAGCTTGATCAAAAAAATACTCAGCGGCGATTCGACCGACGAAGACAAAAAGAAATTGCTTGATCTATTGGTCGATTTGGTGGAAAACGATGCGCTTGAAGGTGATGCGATCGAGTGGAAGATGCAGTCGGGTGCTGCTGTGTTAGCCGCCGCGAAACTCGTCAGGGGTCGCGAAGGGAGCCTTGAGGAACTCGAAACAGCGACCAACTGCAAGGCGTGTCACGACAAGTTCAAAGGGAAGTAGCATTCTCTCGCGAGGAGTCAACCCAAGGAGTCCACCACCGTGGTTGCTCGCTAGGATGCTCTCTGTCTTAAGACAGCAGCTAGATTCCCTAAATTTCAACGTCTCGTTTATGGCCAGCTTGCGATGAGCTCATTTCGCAATCTGGCCTAATCCCGGAAACGCGAGAAATCGATCGGCGCGGTACAGTCGATGGTCTCATCGGCGGGAGGGAGAGGGTATTTTACGCCCGATGCACAGTTGAATAAAACGCATCGGTCGCTACGTTCGATGAGCCCTTGAGCCAGCGATTGTTTCCAGGCTGCATAGGTCGCTGCACCCTCGGGGCAAAGTAAAAAACCTTCCCGCTTTGCGACTTCATCGAGTCCCTCCGCGATGGATTGATCTGAAACAGACATCGCATAGCCACCACTCTCACGGACGGCACCCAAGATCAAAAAATCACCGACAGCGACCGGAACCCGAATCCCCGATGCGATTGTGTGCGCGTCTGGCCAGAGATCTGCATGCTGGGTTCCTTCGCGGTATGCTTTGACAATCGGCGCGCACCCATCAGCTTGTACGGCAACCATTCGGGGCAATTTGCCGGTAAGCCAACCGATGGACCTCAATTCCTGAAATGCTTTCCACATACCGATCAAACCCGTCCCACCTCCGGTCGGATAAAAAATCACATCGGGCAGTTCCCAACCCATTTGGTCCGCCAGTTCCAGCCCCATCGTTTTTTTCCCTTCGATCCGGTACGGCTCTTTAAGGGTGGACAAATCATACCAGCCCATCGCTTCTTTCCCTTGGCCAACGATCCTGCCGCAATCGTTGATCAAACCATTCACTCGCCATACGCGTGATCCTTGAGCGGCGATTTCTCGCACGTTAACCTCGGGGGTCTCGTGCGGACAGAAGACAAAGGTATTTATCCCAGCGCGGCTCGCGTAGGCAGCCAAGGCCGCTCCTGCATTTCCATTGGTGGGCATGGCAATCGTCGTTATACCTAGCTCCTTAGCCATCGATACCGCGACACACAACCCTCTCGCTTTGAACGAGCCTGTCGGCAATCGACCTTCATCTTTGATCCACAATTCTCCTGCGCCTTGTTCCAGTTTCGGAACTCGGATCAATGGTGTTTGGCATTCTCCCAGGGACACAATGTTTGCAGCTTTGCGAACCGGTAGAAATTCGCGGTAGCGCCAAAGTCCAGGTGTTCGCTCAGCAATCATCTCCTTGGATACGGAACGCGCGATTCCATCCAGATCGTATTTCACCAAGAGTGGCCGACCAGCTTTGGAAAGTCCATGCACCGTATCGGCGAGATAACGATCCCCTTTCATTCCGCATTCAAGGTGTGTAACAAACGTTGGAAGTTCCCGGAAAGAATCGGTTTGGAGTTGCATAAAGATCGTTTTCGAGCGTCGTGTCGATGAGGTCGGTTGAATCACTCGCCTATTCCGATGTGCTCGGGGGCACTGCGTCGAATCGGCGAAGTCAAAGGTGACCGTTGATGATAATAGGCATTCGCCAATGCAGCGACCGCCCATGCGGTGGCTTGAATGGAGATGAACTGATCCGTGTCATGAGGATCGCCATTATCAAAATACTCCTGCACTGGAATAGATCGACTCGAAACATGCCACGATCCATCGCGTTGCTGAGTATCGACCAAATGTTTGATGCCGCGTTGGTACCATGCTTCGTTGAAATCGCCAAGTTTGTCGTACATGTTAGCTTCTTGGAGCAGGATCAAGCTCATGCCCGTGGAATAGGCGTCGCTTTCTCGGCCTAATTCCTGCCCCCAGCCACCATCTGCATTCTGCCGTTCAAGAAGCCCCTTGCGAAATCGATTCCGATCATGGTCATGGAGAGGAAAGTCCTTTTGAAATGACTGGTACTCTTCCAGTGCCAACGCAGCGTCCTCGCCGGATAACTCCGCTTCAAGGAATGCCCGCCAAGTCAACGAGGACGAGGCTTGACTCGTTCCTCCTGCAGCATTGCCGGAGGTTCCGCCGCCATACCCAGAAGGGCCACCACCAAAGCCAGGAGGGCCACCTAAGCCCAGCGAGAGCCCCAGAATACCGTTGATCGAGTCGCTATGCTGCAATTCGTATTGGAGCCAAATCGCACCACAGATATCTTCGGTCGTCGTCGGTTCAGGGTGCCGAATCATCCACAACCTAGCACGATGCAAGGCCCACACCATGGGGCGGAACTGCTCAAGGTTTTTGATACTATGAAGTTGCGATCTCAGGTTGCGATTCAATCCCGAGACGACGAGAGCCGTCGCCATCCAATCGGAGGATGCTGCAGGTGGACGAATCGAGTGGATACGCCATCGCCCATCGGATTGCTGGGTAGCCAATGCATTGCTGATCATCGCTTGCTCAAGCTCACCCCAATCGGCATCTCCTACATCGTGGGTCCAAAGCCCATAGCCTAGCGTCAACCCTCGTCCGTCGAGTTCCTCTCCAGCGCGAAGCTTTGGCAATTCGCGCTCAAAGCTCTTTCGGCTGAACTCGATGATCTGCTGTGCTCGCTCTCTGTCATTCGCATTGAACAAAGCTCGCTTACCATCCGCTTCTCGGGCTTGAGGGTTCCCCGCCACCATACGCAGTGCAAACAATGGAACCGATTGATGGTGGCAAGAAAAACAATCGCGATGCTTTGGGTAGCTGTCGACACTTTTACGAATCAACTCAACACCTCGCTCGATCGCGAGCCGATGAGGACTCTTCCCAAATATCCCAGCAATGAGTGAAGAGTTGGTGGAGATTGGAGGTTTCCCGGAAGGATCCAACCCAGGTTGCTCGATCTCTGATGGTACCCTATCGGATGTATCAGAGTCGTTTGGATGCTGTGAAGACTGATCTTGCGAGTAGACCCAATGTCCCACCAAGAACCAAAAGACCAAGACAAGAAATGCCTCCATCGAAGCCTTCACCGATCGCGTGTGGATAATCCACCAAGGCCATCTGGAACATGGTGCCCGCATGACGGCATCCTCCAACAGTGAGAGTGTTCCTCAAATCCGGTTGCAGCCGATATCAACTATCTTTCAAGTATAACCGCTTTGCAGGCTTCGATTCGTTTTTGAGTAGCCCCTAGGTCGGAGAATCCTTGGACACTCGCACGACGACCTCATCTGACGAAGGGGAAAATGGTAGAATGTAATTGACCAGAATTTATCTCGAGTAGATGGAGCCCATCATGGCCGCCGATTTAGCAACGACGTTGATGCAATTGCACAGGGAACTTTCCCAGAACCCCAAACTGGACCCGAAGACGCTGGAGGCGTTGAGGCTATTGGTAGGGGATATCCAGCGGGTGGTCGACAGCCAATGTGGCGAAGATGCAGAAGAGCCCAGCGAGCCGAGTGACCACACACTCGGCGAGCGTCTCACCGCTCTCATTGAAGGGTTCGAACAAGAACATCCGCAGTTGACTCAAACGTTATCGATGGTCGCAGAGAGACTCGCCGACATGGGGATCTAAGCCCCTTCACCAAAGATCCAACGCCCCGGGAATCGATGGCAAGCCATCCGTATCCTGCCCATCCTCCGCATCTCTCCCGGTTTACAGCTTGCCTGCGATCCAGTTTGGCATCAACTCCCACCCATCCTTGATCTGCACCCCTGAAGCCGCTGCAGCGACTTCATCGTAGCTACCATGTCCGGAGGACTTGATGCCGGTCCCGCAAGTCGCAAAGGGTACCCAACCGTGTGAGTGCTTTTTGGTGCTGACCGGAGTTGGGTGATCGGGTGTGATCAAAATTCGGTAGTCCCCGTACCTTTGGAGGGCTTGATGGATGGGCGCAACGATTTCGCGATCGATCGCCTCTAGGGCTTTGATTTTTTCATCCACACGCCCTTCGTGGCTCGCTTCATCTGGTGCTTCGATATGGACGCAGACGATGTCGTAATTGCTCAAGGCTTCGATGGCCGCTTGGCCTTTGCCGGCGTAGTTGGTGTCGAGATAGCCTGTAGCACCCGGAGCTTCGATGCGGTCCCAACCGACCAGAACCGCGAGACCTCGAAGCAAATCAACTGCCGTGATCATCGCGCCGCGCAATCCGTAACGGGACTGGAACGATTCCAAGCTTGGCGTTTTACCGAGTCCCCACAACCAAAAGTGAGTCGCTTCGCGGAGCCCCTTCGACTTGCGTTCGGAGTTGACCGGATGCGACTTGAGCAGTTCGGCGCTTTGCTGCATCATTTCCGTAAGCAAGTCGCAGCCTGGGCCTCTCGGAAAATCATCAAGCACAGTGCCGTCGGTCAAATCATGTGGGGCCGATGTTTTTGTTTCGCGAGAGAATGGCGACGGGACACCGGATTGTCCTCGATACATCAGCAAATTACGGTAGCTAACGCCGGGTGCAAACTCCCATCGATTACTTCCTAAAACCTGTTGAGCCGTCTCGAGGATTCGGCGGCTTTCGTCTGTCGAGATGTGCCCTGCGGTAAAATCAACCATGATTTGGTTGAGAATGGTCACCATATTACAACGAATGGCCCAGTCATCAGGTCCCAGCGTTATCCCTTGTGCGGCAGTTTCGATCGGTGCTCGACCAGTAAAGAAGCGGTTCGGGTCGTAACCGAACAAAGTCATGTTAGCAACTTCGCTGCCAGCGGGCAGGTGCAACGGGACGTTATCGGACTGCCCAACCATCCCAGCCCGAGCGATTGCATCCATGGCGGGTAGATTGGCAGCTTGCAAGGGGGTTTTCCCACCGAGGGAATCGACGGCGAAATCGGCGCATCCATCTGGGATAATGATGGCGTACTTCATGAGTTTTATACATCCGGTGTCGTTGGTGAAAAAAGAGCAGCCCTAGTGGCCCCCTTCGGTAACTCTCAATTTAACGCTATCCAAACCCACACTTGGCAGTTTACGAATCTCATCATGCGCGATAGTCGCGTCCGCTTCGGTGCATTCATGGGTCATGATGATCAAGGGGACTTGGCGTTGTTCGCGTGTCTCGCTCGGCTCATGCTGGATGATGGACGATATAGAAATCTTGTGCCAGCCTAAAATGCCGGTGATCTGAGAAAGCACTCCTGGTTCATCAGCAACAATGAAACGCATGTAGTAGCGACCCACGGTTTTATGATAGGGGATCAATTCGATTTCGCATTGCCGGTCGGACCAAAGCTCCAACCGGCGAAAGGTAATGTCTGTCCGTCCAGCAGCCGTATCGATCATGTCAGCAACAACGGCCGAGGCCGTGGGCATCTGTCCAGCTCCTTGGCCGTGGAAAAACATATCTCCGACAGCATCGCCGACGACAGTGATCGCATTGTAAGCACCCCGCACCTCAGCCAGTGGTCGACCGAATCGGATCAAGGTCGGAGAGACATGCAGTTCTAAGTTTTCGTCGATCAGTTGGGCCGTCGCGATCAACCGAATCCGATAACCGAGCTGATGAGCGTACCTCACGTCGTCCAGATCAAAGGCTTCCAGTCCTCGGCGGTAGATTTCGCGCCAACGGACACGGACTCCGAACGCAAGGTGGGCCAGGATCGCGAGTTTTTGGGCAGCGTCACTACCGTCGACATCCATCGTCGGATCGAATTCGGCGTATCCCAAACGCTGTGCGTTCGCCAATGCGGTGGCATACTCGGCACCCTTTTCTGACATCTGGGTGATGATGTAATTGCTGGTCCCGTTCAGTATCCCTCGAAGTGAAATGATCTGATTGGCCGAGAAGCATTGCGTGATGTTAGCGATGATAGGAATACCACCTCCGACACTCGCTTCGAATGCAATGGTCCGGCCTAGCGACCGCGCGCGATCGAACAACTCTTCGCCATGCTGAGCCAGCAACGCCTTGTTCGCAGTAACCACGTCCTTCCCCGCCTCAAGCAACTGAAGCATGATCGTTCGAGCCGGTTCGATTCCGCCGATCAGGTGTGCGACGACTTCGATCTCTGGGTTCTGCAACACCTCCTGGAGATCATCCGTCAAAATGCCAGATGGCAGCTCAATTCCTCGATCTTTCGATACATCTCGGACAACCGCCTTCTCCAGCCACAATATCCGTCCAGCATGGCGAGCCAAACGGTCCCCATGATCGAGCAGCAACTTAGCCGCACCGGTTCCAACAGTACCCATGCCGACGATAGCTACCCGAGTCTTCTCCATCGGGTTCGTGGCTTTAGGAACTTTTGCTGTGGAGTGGTCTGCGTTCACCGAAGTGTCCAATCTTCAAGTACTCAACCCTAAAAAAGGCCTCTGGAAACAAGCCGTCAGCAATCATGGACCCACTTAGTAAACGCCAGTAAACCAATGGGAGGCCATGGAGCACCAATCCACCTGGGGCCCAAAGCCGGGGACCTTCCAATCCTGGGGCCCAATGGTAAACCAACTCCCAGTTCTCGCAATCCGCCAGCCCTCTCGTTCGACAATGCCAACGGTTAAAACAGACGAAAACTCTGCGAAAACCGAGACATGGCCCATACGCTGACCACCGCTGAGGAGCCTTCGAGAAAAGAAAAATGTAAATTTATAAAAATCTCTTCGAAACCATCCTCAAGGTTCCGTGTTTGCCGACCCTCAGCCCCTAGGCACAACCACTCACTTCGAGATCGGCTTATGCAACTCCCAATAGTAAATCGCCGCAGAAACCTACTCGGCGGGGTAAACGAGCGCCCCTGCATCCCCTTTCTCAAGCGAGGCTTTCTGGTTATCGCTTCATGCATCGCGGCCACCACTGGCTCGATCCCTTTTGGCTCGATCTTTTCAGGCTCGTCAGTGATCGCTCAAGAGCCACCGAGCAATGGCGAATTGGTCGTACCTGGTACAACTGGTGAAATCACCAAGGCAGTGACCAATTCTTCAAAATCCAAAGCGGAAAAAAAGGCTGAAAAGAAGGCAGACAAGGGTGCCCCCGCTAAGGTTACTGCGAAGCCACCTGGTGAAACTCAAAAATCGGAGCCCGACGCAATAGTCCAACCGGATACCAGCGAAGTGGTACCGGCTAAAAAGTTAAGCAGACAAGAGCTGCAGTATTTCGAGACAAAAATCCGCCCAATCCTTGTCGAGAAATGCTACTCATGCCATTCCCTCGATGCGAACATGGCCGAAGGTGGGCTGCGGTTGGATTCCCGAGAAGCCCTCCTTCGTGGCGGCTCGAGTGGTCCAGCGATCGTGTCGGGGGACCCGGCAAAGAGCCTTTTGATTCGAGCCGTCGAGTACCGGGATTCCAACTTGGCCATGCCTCCTGACGAAGCGGGTGGAAAGTTGAACGACGCTCAGATCAAGGAACTGAGCCGCTGGGTGAAGGCAGGAGCACCGGACCCGCGCGAGGAAGCGGAGCATGTCCGCGCCAGCTTGGCTCGGAACGAACTCGTCGAGCAAGCGAAAAAGTGGTGGTCGTATCAACCCATTGCGTCCCCATCCGTACCAACCTTTAGCGAGTCGACCGATAGCAAACCCAACAGCAACCAATCAGCCAATGTACAACTTGCTCGAGAGTGGGTTTGGAACGACATCGACCGCTTTATTGTCGCCAAGCAACTAGATGCCGGGGTTCAACGTGCCGATGATGCTGCCCCTGAAACGCTTCTTCGACGACTCTCGTACGATCTGATCGGTTTACCACCCACCCCTGCAGAAGTCCAAGAGTTCACAGAAGCAATCGAGGCGGGCACTCCTCGCCAACAGGTCATCGCCGCAACGGTAGATCGACTACTCGACTCGGATCAGTACGGGGTGCATTGGGGCCGACACTGGCTCGATGTTGCTCGGTACGGCGAATCCTCTGGTCGGGAGGTCAATCTCCCTTACAACCAAGCATGGCGTTACCGGGACTGGGTGATTAATGCGTTTCGAAACAACAAACCATACGATCAGTTTTTGATCGATCAAATAGCAGGTGATTTATTACCTGCAGACAACGATCGTCAAAGCGCGGAGCAATGCATCGCGACGGGATTCTTGGCGATTGGCTCTCGCAATATCAACGAAAACAATCCAAAACAATACGCGGTCGATGAAACCGATGAACAAATCGATGCGGTCTTCCAAGCCACCATGGGCACGACGTTGGCCTGTGCTCGATGCCATGATCACAAGTTCGATCCATTTACCCAAAACGACTACACCGCCGTCGCAGGCATATTCCTGTCCACGGACACTCGCTTCGGAGCGTCCGGTGGCAACAACGCTCGCAACAGCGCCGATCCAATCCTGTTACCCGAGAATTGCGGCCTCCCCACCCTCGCACTTCCTTACTCGCCGGAAGATATCGCCAAGAAACGCAGGGAGCTTGCAAAGCTGCGCGAGGAAATCCGTACGATCATCGACTCACTTGAAAGCAAACGCAAGCAAGCAAAAAATAACGGTGTCGTGGACCGTAGCAAGCAGCAAGAGCTAAGGAAACTGGGAAACCAGGCGAGAGAACTTGAAACACAACTTGCCGCAATGGATGACTCCGGGAACGTCCGACTGTTAGCGATGGGGGTCCAGGACAAGCCGAAGATTGTGGAAAAGGAAAGCGAAGAACGAATCAAGAAGGCTCGCTACCTCGGGATCCAACGCCGAGTAGCATTCCCTATCATCGAAGACAGCCCGTTCTTCTCGCGAGGCGACATCGGGATGCCGGGTGCAAAAATACCTCGTGCAGTTCCGAGTCTTTTTGGAAACGCGAAACAGTATCGGATTCCCGCCAATACCAGCGGACGATTGGAATTGGCGAAATGGATCACCAGCGAAGAGAATCCATTGACACCTCGCGTTGCCGTGAACCGTGTCTGGCACTGGATGCTCGGACAAGGCATCGTCGATAGCGTTGATAATTTTGGCACCACGGGAGGTAAACCCTCTCACCCCGAATTGCTCGATTTCTTATCGCATCAATTCGTGGACGATGGATGGGATGTCAAGAAACTGATTCGTAGGATTGCCACAAGCCGAACCTATCAATTGGCCAGTTCGCAGACGACGGATGGTGCGATGGAAAAGGATCCCGAAAACCGTTTGCTGTGGCGGGCCAAAAGCCGTCGTCTGCAAGCAGAAGAGATTCGAGATGCAATGCTTCATGTGGCGGGCCGATTGGACTTAAATCATCACCTCGGCACCACGATGGCTGCAAAGAACTTGGGTAATCGCGTCGATGTTAGCTTGGGCCGCAAACGAAACAAAGGGGAAACCGTTACCGACGATATCTGTCGATCGATCTACCTGCCACTGCCACGGGCTTCGCTTCCAGAAGTCCTAGAACTCTTTGATCTTCCAGACGGAACGGTCGTCCAAGGTGTTCGTGAAGCGACGAACGTGCCATCGCAGTCCCTCTACTTGCTCAATAACCAAACTGTCGCAGGCCATGCAGGAGCCGTCGTTCGAAAGATGAGCGAAGCCATCCCCGGTCGGGGGTCGGAGAATTTCGATGCGAGAGTAACGTACCTCTACGAATCGATTCTCAGTCGGAAACCGATCGGTGATGAAGTCATACTCGCCGAGGACTTGTTTCGAAAATCCGAGTCGAGCGAAGCCGCTTGGATAAGCATGGTCCGCGGCCTCTTTGCGACCGCAGAGTTCCGTTATTTGGATTGACACCGCGACGCAACCGTTTCGAAGAAAATAGCGCGTACTAAATTTTACGGATACAACCGATCCCCGCGTTTGAATGGTTCTTAAAGGAAAACAATCATGTCTATGTGCAAAACCAGGCAATTGCTTCTGAACCGCCGAAGTATCCTCCAAAATACGGCATGTGGATTCGGCTGGTTGGCCTTCTCGGCCATGCTGGCCAAGGAAACTTTTGCTGGAACCAGGCGAACAATCGGAAACTCATCTCCTGGCCCAAACGTCTCGGGAAGCGCCAAACGGGTAATCTTCCTAAGCATGCGAGGGGGGCCATCCCATGTCGATACGTTCGACTACAAGCCGGCACTGGACAAAGTCGATGGGCAAGCGGGACCGCGTCCGGGAAGCAAGTGGATGAAATCCCCATGGAATTTCTCGCAGCGCGGTGATAGCGGCCTTTGGATCTCGGAACTCTTTCCCGAACTCGCCAAAACCGCAGACTCGTTAGCCATTGTGAACTCGATGCAAACCGATGTT
>VGZN01000067.1 GCA_016872635.1 Planctomycetota bacterium
ACAGTGACAAAGGGTACAGCCAGGGGGTGCGCAAAACATGCCAGCATCGTTTGGTGCAACTCATTCCGGTACGGCCGGGATCGTTGGCGTCAGTACTTGCGATTCTATGGTGCACGTGGGGTATGCTGCTTGGTTGCCATTATTGGTTTCACGTTCGTGCGAACTCTATGGGTCGGTCCCCGGTTCTTCTGTGGCAACTATTCGACTTGCGCAGCCCTCACAGCATTGCGAATTGGTTGACGAGCCAACTGTGGATGATGACCGCGCTGTGCGCGTGGATGATTTTTCAATTGCGACGCCACAAAGCGGATGATTACAACGCGAGGTATCGAATATGGATCATGCTGACGGGCGTAGCGATCTTCTCGAGCTTTGACACATCGACAGCGTCTCTCTTTCTCCTCGGCCAAAGCATCGATCCATGGACTCGCAGCGAGATCGGGTACGGGGGCTGGCCGTTGGTTTTGGCAACCTATGCCTCGTTCGTAGGTCTGATCGGCTTGAGACTCTCTACGGAATTGAAATCCACCCCAGCGGCCTTAGTTCTCCTGATCGGTGGTCTCGTTTCATGGGCCAGCGCCGCGGTTCTCGGAACGGGCTTGCTCAAACTCGATTGGAGTCCTGGCACAATTGATTTGATCGTAGGTGCATGTTGGCTCGGAGGAGTACTGGCGGTCTTTCAAGCGGCCGGACTCTACTTGAGGCAGTGTTATCTTCAAGCTCAAAAGCGATTCCTCGAGCGGACGACGCTGGCCAAGCAATCTGGTTTCGCGATGCAAAAATTGCCGTGGAAACGTTCCAAGGATCCCGACGCTCAGGGTGAATCAGCGGACAGCGATGAGGATGTTTTGGGAACGATTCCTAAACGAAGCTGGCTTCCATGGCGAAACCGTTCCTCCGAAGATGAGGATCTCGAGGGCGATTACGACGATGACGAGGAAGGAGAGGAAGGCACCGCTACTACGCGTCGCACGGCTGCCTCAACGAGTTCAAAAACAAGCCCGAAGAAGTCGGTGGCTCTCGACGAGTTTGGGGAACCTAAAAAGCCAATGCGACTTTTTGGATTCATCCCTCACCGCAGCGAACGCAATGAACAGCTCGTCGATGGTGAGTTGTTGCGTGAAGATGATGGCGGGCCGGTCGATATAGGGTTGACTAAGAAGTCGGGTTGGTTCGGCCGAAAAGTTCCTGCGTCGACCGACGCCGAAATCGAAGCGACCACACCGAAAAAACAATCCGCCGAGAAACAGCCTGCTGCGAAAAAAGTATCCACACACGTGCCTGGCGATTCCGAGGGTGATTCGCCGGATGCTGAAACACGCGAAAAGCGACGCTGGCTGGCAAAGTTTTGGAAGTCCAAGACTGCTGAATTGGCCAACGATGCAGACACTGATACCGTTGCATCAAAGCCATCCTCATCGAAACCGATCGCGGCAAAAGCATCTGCACCGGAACCTGCCACTGGAAAGTCCAAGTCCGCTGTGGCTGTCGATGAAGACGCTCAGCCGAATAAGAGTTGGTTCCCATTCGGCCGATCCAAGTCCGATCCGTCTGATCCAAGCAAGAGCGAGGATCTAGTAGCTTCGAAAAAGGAATCGCGTGAAACGAAGTCGAAGAAAGAACCGAAGGAGCCCAAAGAACCTAAGGAACCGGGACAGCAACGTGTGAAGAAACTTGTTGGACGCATCACAAGTTGGCTGGATGGATTGAAGCTCAAGCCGCCCGTTGATGAATCTACAGAGTCGAACTCGACCGGAACCGATTTAGCCGCAAGTCGCACTGTGTCTTCGGGACCTAAACCGATCGATCCGAGTCGGCCATTGCCAGGCACTCATTATGGCGCGAGTTCGCAATTGTCGAATTCAGCATCGGATGCCAGTGACGATGACGAAAACTCTTACGATTATCGATACATGTCCAAAGCGGAACGAAAACGATTGCGTCGTCAACAAAACGATCGCGGTGCCGCGTAAGTGGAATCATGAAACTTCTCGCAATCCGCCTTTTCTCGGTGGTGCGGATGACCTATAGTTGACTTCAGTGCGAGTTGGAAATGATTCGCACTCTTGCCTCCGGTCGTTTTTCCGGCTGAGGGACCATAATTATGCGTTGGCCCAAATCATCACGGCGAGTGCAGTAGCACGCTCGATTTGCGTCAGTCTCGCAGCGGCTCCGTGTCGTGCCGCAAACGGTCGGAGGATTTTTGAATCCCATGAGAGCCATGGGTTGCACTCGCAACTCATGGCTCTTTTTTTCTTTCGAATGGTTTACTATAAAGCCATTCCGATCGATCAGAACGTGTCACCTTATTATTGCCTTGTCTTAGGAAAGGCGCAGCGAGTTAACTCGCTAAAGACCTATGGCTTCCACCGACGAGAAACTTCTCCAAGCCTGGCAATCGCACCAACGCGGGCAATTCGAAGCCGCGAAACAGGTATATGCCAGCGTTTTGCAACGTGAACCTAACCACCCGAATGCTTGGTGCTACATGGGGATCGCGCTGCACGACCAACGACAGTACACCGAAGCCGTCGCGGCATACCAGCGAGCCATCGCGTTGCAACCTCGATTCCCGATCGCGCTCAACAACATGGGGAACTCATTGCGGTATCTCGGCAAAGTCGCCGAAGCCGACGACGCGTTTCAGAAGGCGATCGATCAGCAACCCGGTTACTTTAATGCCTATCGAAACCGAGGCACGTTGCATGCATGGACCGGACGCATCGATTTGGCATTCCAGTACTATTACGAGGCGATGAAAATCCAGCCCGATGATGCGGAACTCCACCGCAACCTCGGCGTGATCCATCTCCTTCAAGGAAATTTTCCTGAGGGGTGGCGCGAATATCGATACCGTTGGAACTGCAAGGAAGCCATCCAAAGCAACTACCGCCAACCAAAGTGGACCGGTCAAGATGTACGCGGAAAAACCGTCCTCCTCTACAGCGAGCAAGGACTCGGCGACACCATCCACTTTGTTCGATATGCCAAAGTGATGAAGTCGCTCGGCGCAAAAACCATTTTGCATATGCAACCGCAGCTGCTCGCGCTCCTCCAAGGCTGCGATGGGATCGATTCCATCGTTCCGAATACCTGGAAGGTGGAGCAGCCTTTCGATTACCATTGCTCGCTGATCGACGTTGCGGATGTACTCAACACCAACGTGGAGAATATCCCCAGCGATGTCCCTTACATTCGAATCCCAGAAAATTTGGTCGATTACTGGCGCAACCAATTGAATCGCATTCTCCCACCCAGCAAATACCGCATCGGCTTGGTCTGGCAAGGCAACCCGGATCATCAAGCCGATATGTTCCGTTCGTTTGCACTTAAGGAATTAGAACCCCTCGCGGATTTGGATGATGTGCAATTGATCAGTTTGCAATTTGGGAAAGGGAGTGAACATGTGCGGGAGTGGACGGGCAAACGCCCCATTTACTCTCTCCCAAACGATTTGGATCAATCCAGCGGAGCATTTATGGATACCGCTGCCATCTTGAATCATTTGGATTGGGTCGTCACCAGCGATACCTCGATGGCACACCTCGCGGGAGCGCTGGGACGCCCGACCATGTTGATTCTCGGCTTCACTCCCGATTGGCGCTGGCTGCTCGATCGGGACGATAGCCCATGGTACCCGTCGATGAAACTGTTTCGGCAACGCGAAATCGGCGTTTGGGGACCGACGGTACATGCGGTCGGCGAAACCATAGGCCGTGCCATCGAAGGCCAGAGCGCACACACCTCCATCGGATCCGGAGATGTGCCGCAAACGGAAAAGGCTTCCCTTTTATGATCTCTGGAATCAAGCCACTGAAGATCGGAAACGTCGATATCGGGTTTCCAGTCGTCCAAGCTGCCCTCAGCGGATACAGCGACTGGGCCATGCGGATGATTGCTCGCCGCATGGGTGCATCCTACTCGCTGTGCGAAGTGATGCTCGACCAGTTTTTGGTCAGTCTCAAGGATCGCAAAAAGACCCAGCACTTTCTGTACAACACGCCCGAAGAACATCCGGTCGCGGGTCAATTGATGGGAGCTGAACCGGAACAGTTTGCGCTCGGCGCCCAGAAATTGGTCGAAGCTGGATTCGCGGTGATCGATATCAATTTCGGGTGCCCAGTGCGCAAAGTTCTAGGTCGTTGCCGCGGTGGTTTCCATCTGAGCCAGCCTGCAGTGGCGTTGGAGATCGTCCGACAAACTCGAGACAAGGTTCCATCGCAAATTCCTGTGACGATCAAGATGCGGCGGGGACTCGACGATACCACCGAGAGTCGAGACAACTTTTATGAAATCCTCGATGGAGCGTTTGCCTACGGCATCGATGCCATCACCGTCCATGGACGAACAGTCCAACAGCGTTATATCGGACCGAGCCGCTGGTCGTTCCTCAAAGAAGTGAAGGACTACGTCGGCCCCGCCAAGACTATCCTAGGTAGCGGCGACTTATTCTCGGCCGAGGATTGCTTGCGAATGATGCAAGAGACCGGTGTGGATGGAGTCACCGTAGCGCGAGGCTGCATCGGGAACCCTTGGATCTTTGAACAAGCTCGCAAAATATTCAAGGGGGAGCCCCTCCCGGCAGCGCCGAGCGTCCATCAGCAACGCGACGTAATGCTTGAGCATTTTCGCCTCGCAGAAGAACTCTATGGCCCCGAACGAGCTGGAGTTCCGATGCGCAAGTTCGGGATCAAGTACGCGGCTTCGCACCCCCAAGGACAAATCGTTCGAGACGATTTCGTCCGTGTCAAGGATTTCGATGCGTGGCGAGCGGTCCTGGACCGCTGGTATTCCGACGATGCTCCCGGGGTGTACCCGAGCCGAATGCTCTACGAGCAAGAGCAAGAATGCGGATGAACTCGTCAGTCCACCGGATTTCGCTTGCCAAAGCATGGCGAAGCGATGGCACCAGCGACACGCCCGGCGACCAACGATCGATCGCCAGGGTTTTTCACGCGCCGCCTAGTGGCATTGGGACCTCTCGGATTCTTTTGGTGATCGCGCGCGATACCGCCGCCCCAGCAAACTTGGAAGCGATTTTTCTTAACGACAAATTTCTCACTTGGTGTACACTGGAAACCCCAATCCGCTGGGATATTACCGAATCGATCCTACCCACGAATCGTTTGAAAGTGGTGGTAGGAAATGTAAGCGATCCGCTGAGATTGGTTACCGGAGCATCCACTCAATTTGGCTTGAACGTATGGCTAGAAATCTTAGAACCTTGATCCACACACGTGGTTGGAGCATCGTCGCCCCAGTCGCGATAGTCTCTTTTGTTATGCTAGTAGGTTGTGATTCCCCTTCCGCTACTGGTCCTCAGGTGACATCCTCATCGCCGAAATCGACGGCAACTGGTGAACGACGGCTTGTGACCAAGACTGAGTCTGATGCGCCAGCATCTCCGTCTCCGGTCTCTTCATCGTCGGACATCACGTCCAAAGCAGGAGAGCCACAAGATGGTAGCGCTGAAAAGCCCCAGGATCCAGCGAAATCCAACGAAGCTACCAAGCCTGCCGAGAAGAAACCAGCAGCCGCGCAGGAGAAGCCTAAAGAAGCGGAACTGGATGCATCGGTCCTCGTCGATGAATTGCTCGCGGCTCGCCTATCGCCTGAGGAGTTGGATCAAGGTTGGATACGCTTGTTCGATGGTCAATCGATGATCGGATGGAAGAACACCAGCAGTGCCGATTGGGCGGTCAAGGATGGCGAGTTGGTCGCCAATACCGGTGAGCCCGGTCTCTTGGTGACCCAAGTCCGCTTCTCGGACTATGAGATCGAACTGGAATACTTTGCTGCCGAACAGACCAACAGCGGGGTCTTTTTAAGAACGCCGGAAAAACCGACTGATCCGGCTAAGGATTGCTACGAACTCAATATCGCTCCGACAGACAATCCCTTTCCGACAGGTTCCTTGGTCGCTCGCGCAAAGGTGAATGAGTCGATCGATGAACCCAAAGCTGGGGAGTGGAACACTCTCCACGCGCTGGTCGATCAGAATCGAGTTCAGGCGTGGGTGAACGGCCAGCAGTCAGCCGACTACACCGACGATTCCGGGCTGGCATCGGGGCGAATCGGATTGCAATTTCGGGAAGGACCGATTCGGTTTCGCAACATCCGAATTCGCCCGATCGGCTATTCCTTGATTCCGAATGCAAAACCTTCGGATTGGAACGAGCCCAAAGGAATGATTGAAGCGAAGTTTACGGAAACGGGAACCATTCAATTGAAAGGGGGGCGCGGGCATTTGGAATTGTTGCAACCCCATGCCAATGTGTGCATCCAAGCGACCGCATTGACCTTGGTCGAAAACGTTAATTCAGGCATCTTCTTCCGGTGCATACCTGGTGAGGACATGAATGGTTACGAATGTCAGATCCACCATGGATTCAAAGAGGATCGACGCCGAGCGGTCGACGCGGGGTCTGGTTCGATTTTCCGCCGCCAGAATGCCAAGGCGGTTCTCAGCGATGAAGGGCGACCAGCCCACCTGACGATTGTCGCCGACGGACCTGCTATCGCGACATGGGTAGAAGGCGTCCAAGTTGTTCACTGGGAAGACACTCGCAAACCAGACGATAATCCGCGCAAGGGACTTCGGATGGCCGCGGGAACGATCATGTTGCAAGGTCATGATCCAACCACCGAGATCGAGTTTACTCGGTTGATGTTGAGCCCGATTCCAGACACCAACGAATAGATATCCAGTAGATCCTCCCTGACCGCCCACAGGAGGATCTTCTCTATTCTATTCGGACGTAGTTCACTTGATTTCGATGATGTATGGGAGCTTCGATGGGCATCGGAGAACGCCGGGGCTCGCCGGAGGTTGCTTGGTAAAACCTCTGCGATCGAAGCGTTAAAACAGCTTCAGTTGGATCGGCTGATCGGCCTTTGTTTGCGATGCAATCATCGAATGCGCAGATATCGCATTCTTAAGCGTTCTCGATGGACCGAGCGTTGTTATGCGTTCGCGGACTCGCGAGTACATCGCATCCACTAATCCAGGGGCGTACTTGTCATCTGGTGCATGGGTAAAGACCCATGGTTGCAACCCCTGCCCAATCCAACCTGCAATGCGTTCTGCCCATTCATCCCAATACTCAGCCACTTCGCGGAACTCATTTCGACCAATCAGCCTTACCATCGGCCGCGTTCCCGTCACCTGAACTCGCAGAGGTAGCTTGGGCTTGCGCTGCTGCGAAGCTTCTTCCGTACTGTCGCTCGCTTCCATCGCATTGAGCGGTCGCGAATCGAAGATGACTCGATCGATCCCACGCTCCGACAGCATGCCGTTCAGGCGATCTTCCCACTCCGGCTTGTCAAACCAATCCCGATGGCGGACTTCGACCGCCCAAGGCCACTCGCGGGGAAGTTTGCTGAGAAACTCGGATAAGACGGCAAAGTAAGCAGACGAGAACGACGGCGCAAGCTGCAAAAATGTCGGACCGAGACGATCCCGTTTGGCGAGGATGCTCAACCGGTCCAGCCACGTACGCAGCAAGTCATCGCAACCGACCAAACGATGGTCATGCGAAATCGAACGAGGGAACTTGAAACAGAACCGAAACCCAGGTGCCGTCTGGTCGCACCATCGCTTGAAATTCTCAGGCCCAGGAACCGAATAAAACGTGCTGTTTCCTTCGACTGTCGCAAAGAGAGAACTGTACCAAGTCAGGAACTCCGAAGACCTCGTCCCGGCCGGATACACCAACTCCTGCCATTCCTTGCACGCCCAAACCGGACATCCAATGCGCAAGCACTCTGGTGCCCAGGCAATCTGCTCACGGGTGCTCTCGAAAGGGGATTGTTGGGGGTTGTCCACAATATCGCCTGGGGTATCCCTTGAAGTACTCGTTTCCCGACGAGTAAGCATTTGCTGAAAAACGTACATCGTGGGGTGCACACAGCGCCTCGCCCCCACGTCGTTGCGAACCGCGTATTCGTCACAATCCTACCCCCAGTCCCGCATTCTTTTAAGCTACCCCGAAATACTTTCATGTTTCGATTGACGGAGGTTCACAAGGTGGCATCTCATTACTACGAGATGTTCCGCCGTCGTATGCGCGACCGGAATTCTCCAGTCGGAAACCTCCAATCGAGGATTTCTCTTACCGGGAACACCGTATGAAGCAACCATTTGGCGCAACTATCCCAGTCCGAATCCTCGCTGCGTTCCAGCAACTGACCCGAGTCGTTCCCGCTTGTGGTATCCTTGGGGTCCTGGCCTTCGGTACAGACCGCGCCGATGCGTTCCAGTGGTACAACGGATGCTGCGGAGGCAAATCGACGCCCCCTGCATATCCAGTCGGTTCACCGATGCCTGTCGGAAGCACCATCCCGGTCAATCCGATCACGCCGTCCAACGGCACGATGTCGAGCTACTACGGAAGCTACGGACAATACCCACCATCGATGGGAACCATCCTTCCCGCGGGTATCCCTCAAACCGTCGTCGCTGCCATGCCAACAGCAGGCTACGACACCCAATGGTTACGCACCCCTGTTACATACTATCGACCTGTAACTCAGTACGACCCCAATTACGGAACCACCGTCACCTCGCTTCAACCGTGCGCGTCGTACCAATACCAAGCCCAACGCGTCCCGTTGACGGCTCCCGCGCCCATTTCTCCGAACACCTACACGGCCAATCGCTACCCTGCGATCAATGCACCCGGTTACTATCCAACCGGTCTGTACGGCAGTGTCCCTGCGACCGCATCCTACCCACCTGTTCAACAACTCCCCGTCGGTGGCATGCCAGTCGGTGGAGTTGTTCCCGTAGGGGGCAGTGCCGCTCTTGCGGGGAACACCGCGTCAAGTTCCGGCCCCGCATCGACGTTGCCTCTTCGCACCATGAACTACGGGTCGAGCTATGGTTCCTATCCAACGACATCGCTTCCCGCCAACAGCTACCCCATACCTGCGGCCGGTATCGCCAACCCAGTCGTTCCTAATCAAGGGGTCGCGAATGCTGTCTACATGGCACCTACGTACAACAGCGCAGCAGTATCCCCGACGATCGTCGGTTCCACCATCGCCGGCACCGGCACCCCGATGTACACCGCTCCCAATAATGCACTCAACTGTATCAACGGTGTTTGCCCGACATACCCTCAAGGTGTCTCATCGGCCATGGATCCGAACGTGCCCAATATCCCCGGCGCACTCAGCGTGACACCGATAGGGCCTCCAACCTACCAATCTGCTCCCTCGTCATTGCCAGCAACGACGTTGGGCTCAACTTCGATAAGTTCGCCATCCACCGGTTACGGATTCGGTGCATCCGGCAATGGAACCACTTCGCAAGTCCTACCGAACGCGGGCGAGATCAATCCTGTGTTGCCTCCAGGTGCCGCGAACGATCCCGATGCCATGCGTCAACCCACTCTGAATCCGCCAACCTGGAACGCTCCCTCCTCCGAATCCAAAGCGAGCCTTGGAAATAGCAACGACCAGTTCGTATCAAAGATGGCACCGCTTAAAAAGATCCCGATCGTGGAGATAGATCGCACTCCCGCGATGACGTCCGGAGCGGGATCATCCGCCACATCGATCGGTGCTCCAGTGACGCCGTATGGATCGCCAACCCCGGGTTCCTCGTACGGCAGTGTTCCACCGTCCATCAACCCATTCTCCAACGATGCTCATAACGCTACCTCGTTGAAGATACCTTCTGCACCGGCCCTGCCCGGTACTGCATTGAGCCCGCTCCGCGCCTCCGCAGACTCCGATTTGGCACCCCGTTGGAACCCAAAACTACTCCCTCGCTCGAACGGTACCGATACCGACGCATTCGTACCAAATGCTAGCGTTCCGAGCACTGGCCTCCCGAGTACAACCGCGCCCAACACAACAACACCCAGTGGGGTCGAACCCGCGGATAATGATTCCGGAATGAAAACGGTATCTTACCGGCGGCCTATTTCGACCAGCTTCGATCATTTCCATATGCAGCGATCACGGTAGATGGAAGTTGGGACGCTAGCTTCCGTTTATGGCCTCGTACCGGTCCCTAGAAGACTCGGTTTGGTTTAGAATCCACTTTCTCTTTGCCGGCGGAACTCGCGAAGAATCGGTTTTCTTGACCCTCGGATGCCACACCTTCATGACCCCGCGGAACTTATGACTTGGTGGAAAACGGTTGCTCTTCTAGGCCCCAACCGGTGGTCAGCTCGTAACATTCTCGAGGCTCACACCGACGGAGCGCGATATGGCCAGCCACCTCACGGCGCCCTATCCATCGCTCAAACCTTGCGAGACTTCCTCGACTCTGGTCGATACACAACCACTCATCCTGCCAGTGTCAGCGTTGCGTACGATGCTCTCTCTCGCATCGAGTCTGCGGCTACCTATGGCAAACTATGGCTCGCGGTATCGCAATGGATGTCTGCTATGTCGGGTGTCCCATCCGTTCCGTTCGCGGCATGGGTCACACCTCACGATGCCACCATGGCGACACCTTCAACCGCCAACCCGTATTCCGGGGCTACCCAGTTCGACTGTGTCATTGCTCTCGAGATGGAAGAAGAGCTTTTAAGCCGTCGCTGCTATGAGATGGCCGAGCAATTGATCGCGGCAACAGTCGCTGGTGAACCATACCCGATCCCCACCAAATTCCGTGAACTGTTCGATTATGCAGACGATGTTCGCCTGGGGCCCAGCTCCCGCGCTATCCTCGATGCAGCCATCGCGCGTGGGATCCCGTTTTATCGTTTGACCAGCGGTTCTCTCGTGCAGCTCGGCGAAGGATGCAACTACAGGCGGATATGGACCGCGGAAACCGATGCCACCAGCGCCATCGCTGAATCGATCGCGAGCGATAAGGATTTGACCAAGCGATTGCTCCGCAACGTAGGTGTCCCGGTTCCATTAGGCCGTATGGTCGCCGGTCCTGATGACGCATGGGTTGCGGCCCAAGAAGTCGGGATGCCGGTCGTCGTCAAACCTCGCGATGCGAATCACCAACGAGGTATCTCGATAGAATTGACCCAAGAGGCCGAGATCTTCAAAGCGTACCATTGGGCGATCGAGGATGGTCAAACGAAGGAAGTAATGGTCGAACAATTCGCGCGAGGTCAACACCACCGACTCCTCGTCGTCGGCGATCGGATGGTTGCAGCCAGCCGTGGCCATTTTGAGACGATCACTGGAGATGGAGTAAAGTCGGTTGAGCAGCTGGTTTTCGAACTCAATCAAGACCCACGGCGCGGCGAAGCGTACACCGACCCGCTGGGTGTATTGAAACTTGATGCGGCCGCTCAAATCGAACTTTCGAAGCAAGATCTAACCATCGCATCCATCCCGGAACGAGGCCGAGTGGTACTGATCCGTCGCACAGGTGATTTGACCACCGATTGCACCGACGAAGTCCATCCGGAGACGGCTCGACAAGCGGCATTAGCAGCCCGAGTGGTCGGACTGGATGTGGCTGGTTTGGATGTTCTCGCGGTCGATATCAGTAAACCTCTCGTCGGCCAGCGAGGAGCGGTCGTCGAAGTGAACGCCGGGCCATCGCTAACCCCGCATGTCGCACCACTCTTCGGCAAGCCTCGTGAAGTAGGCGCTGCGATCGTCGAGATGCTCTTTCCCGAGCACCATTGCGGCCGCATTCCAATCGCAGGTGTTTTGGACATTAACGCAGGGGGCGATCGATCGGTCCCGTTTGCACAAGCATTATCGTCCCTCGGCTGGGATCGAAATTCCACCGGGATTGTTCCCGCCCGCAACGTATGGCTCGGAGACGAGTGCATCGAGTTGGGGCGTTTGGACTACCACGATCGAGCCAAAGCCCTGTTAGGAAACCCGGCCGTCCAAGCGTTGGTATTCCTCATCGATCCAGACTATGTTATTACCCATGGTTTCCCAGTCCCTCGTATCGACCATCTTTGGATCAGTTCGGCAGGGGCAGAACAGTACCATTCGGACGCATGGGATCAACTCTGGTCAGCGATTCGGAATACACTAATTCCCGAGGCCCAGGTTGCGCTCGAGTCGTCCACCCATCCCGCATCGGTGCAATGCTTGATCCGGACACAGCGAAATCTCCATCAAGGATAGTGCAGGGATAGTATCTGAGGCAGCCGCGATACAGTTCACTCTTCTCACTCGAGTTCGCTATGAGGACCACGTTTGCTACCGTCGATGCTTATCTGGCCAGTCTTCCCGATGATCGACGCTCGGCCATTGAAACGGTGCGAGCCAACTTGCGAAAATCGATGCCCAAGGGAATCGAAGAAGGAATCCAGTACGGGATGATCGGCTACTACGTACCGCATTCCCTCTATCCGAATGGCTACCATTGCGACCCAAAAGAACCCCTCCCGTTCATTTCGTTGGCATCCCAAAAATCGCATATGGCGATCTACATGTTTTGCCTCTACCTTCAGTCTGATTGGAAGGAGCAATTCGTGGCCGAGTACTCGGCATCGCCCGAGCATATCGCGAGCGGCAAAAAGCTCGACATGGGAGCCAGTTGTGTCCGATTCAAGAAGCTCGAGGATTTGCCATTGCGGGTCATCGGCCAAGCGATCAAGCGGATCAAGCTTAAGGATTTCATCGCCGCCTATGAATCATCGATAGGCCCGCGAAATGCTCCCAAACGAAAGAAGTGACATGACTGCGGGGACTCATGCCGAGGCGAATGGCGCGGATAGATCCAAAGGGGGTTCCATCGGGGAACAACTGCCGCGCGGTCTCTCATGGAGCGACTGGATATTTCGTCTGCTATTGAGTCTCGTCGTGATTGCGACGGGGGTTTGGGTAGCGAGCAGATTGGCGTGGGTGCATCCGTTGTTCGAATTGTCAGTGCACACGCTATGGCATGTTGGGGTAGCTTCGTTTGTAGGATTCGCCGCGTTGTGTTTATGGATGCGGCTTCAGGCGAAACGCTGGTTCCAAGAACAGGGTCGAACGCCGCTCAAGTTCGGATTCCTGATGTCCGGATACTGCGTGCTGAACGCGATATTCCTCGGTGAGCTTCAGCCCTGGCAAGCGATACCGCTGAGCTCGATACCCATAAGCGCGATATCGGGTCCAGCACCTTCGAAATTAGAAGGTGCGAAAGGTGGTGATGGGCCCCCAGGAGTCAACGGTGAAGTGGGGGTTAACGGGCCCCATGCGGCAGCGGATGCGAAGGCGAGGGAGGGTGAAGGTTTACTGCGGGTGATGAGTTGGAATGTATGGATCGGGAATCAGAACGATAGCGAGGTGTTGCGAACGATCCGGGAACGGGATGCGGATGTGGTGGTATTGATCGAGGTGGGACCGTGGCATCTCGATTCATTGGGCGAGGTATTGCGGGAGGAGTATCCGTTATCGAAGTGGATACCGCGGAGCGATGCGCGTGGGATCGCGATGTTATCGCGAGTACCCGGGATGGAGTTTCGAGCGGTCGATTTAGCGGCGATGGAGATGCCGGCGATTGAAGGAGTTGTACCGGCTCAAGGCGTGCATCGTGATTTTCGGATATTGGGGGTGCATACAAGTTCTCCGAATTTGGGAGGGCGAACGGCGCAACGTGACCAGCAATTGGATTTCATCAGGCGATGGGTATTAGAATCGGGTGAAGAGGCGTTGGTGGTGGGGGACTTCAACATCACTCCATGGTCGAAACCATTTCGGGCGATGTTGAAGGGGGATGGGCTTGGACGAGGCAGATTGCGGGACACTCGCGAGGGTCATGGGTTTTTCGCGACGTGGCCATCGGGTTTGGGTTGGATGGGGATCCCGATTGATCATGGGTTGGTAACGGATGGGCTGACGGTATACCGTCGTGTTTCGGGAACGCCGATGCGAGGCTCGGATCATGGCTGGATCGAAGTAACGATCGGACCCATCCTGCCTCCTAATCCCTAATCCCTGTATTCATACTCACGCGAGGGCGCGAAGACCGCGCAGAAAATCCAACCTTAGAAAACCCAACCGTAGAACCGTTGTCCTCAACGGTTCCCACCCCTGTCCCTCAACCGCCTTAAGGCGGCCCTTGCTATCCACCGATCCTCGGAATCATTCACCCGAATCATCCTCGTGTAGGGTCTTGCTAACGATCTCCACCACCCGCCATTGCCTAACCGCTCATCCCCTTACTACATACTCCAAGCAGTTTGAACACTAACGCCTAACTCTGCTTCCCATCGATAATTCTGAATACCTGAGTTGCGACTTCTTCGGCGGATTGGTTTGGAAGATTAGTAGTTATACTCTGAACACTTCTGATAGACTCAGGGAGGCTGGCGATCTTATTATTTGGCATGTTGAGGATCGGGACGATGAATGATGACCGAATTTGGTTCCATAAAACACTAGCGTGAAATTCGTCCATGCATTCGATCGAATTAGGGTAATCGACTGTAACGAAACAGAGAGCCTTTTTGCATCGGCTCAATCCTCGAATCAATTCTTGTTTCCAGTATCCACCGGTATTTAATCGTTCTTGATCAATGAAAAGTTTCAGTTCTGGTCGTTGTCGTTGGAGTTCATCGCGCAGGAGTCGCAGCAGGTGGTTATCGGAGTGTCGATAGCTGATGAAAAGATCGTAGTCAGGA
>VGZN01000068.1 GCA_016872635.1 Planctomycetota bacterium
CAGTCCCCACAAGGCACTCCGACACGCGACGCCTCCAAGCTGCAATCGATCCAAGAGGATTTGACGAATATCCGACGTCAGATTGCGTTGATGAAATGGCATCAACCTGTGCCATTCGCACCGAGTACCATCGGCGCCAATAGCGCCGAGAACGAAGGCTATTCCTGGCGGCAAGCTCGGATTTCTCCGTACATCCCTGTGTTTCCTCATGCGAACGCTATCCAAGGTTCAGCGGAATGCTCAACCGATAAAGCCAGCGCAGGGACCGAAGTCAAGTAAACTAACTTCGAAAGCGATGGGGTCTTTGTTATAATCGGCGTCCGTGGTGAGCTTGCACTCATCCCTACTTCTACTTGGCGCCATACTTCAATGCCGCACCGATGCCGCTTCCTGTCGTCGATCTGATCAGTCATAAGTTCCAACTCCTTCAAGGCCGCCTCGCGGTTGTTGAATCTGAACAAGTATCCTTGATGGAGGCGATGGGGCGAGTCTTAGCGCAGCCGATCGTTGCATTTCGGGACAGCCCGGCGTTGGACGTATCGGCGATGGACGGCTATGCCGTGTACCTTGGTGACCTTGGTACGACACCATTGCCCGTCATTGCGACCACAACCGCAGGGGCAATGCCGATGACCCTGAACCCTAAATCGGCAGTTCGGATTTTTACGGGCGCTGCGGTACCACACGGTGCAGAAGCTGTAATTCCTCGGGAGCATTGCATCGAATCCGAACATCAAGTCGTGATCGACAGTGCTCCAAATCGATATACCATGGGCACCAATATTCGACGCCGAGCAGAAAATGCCTCTCGAGGTGAGCTAGTGCTTGGCCCTGATTGCCTCATCGATGGTCCACGAGCATCAACGATTGCGACCTTCCATGAATCCCGACAACTCCAAATCCGTCGGAAGGTTCGCGTATCGATCATCAACACGGGAGACGAACTGATCGAAGCTGGCGAAACGCTTCAACCCTGGCAAATCCGAGACTCCAATGGCCCGCTGCTGCATACGATGCTCGCAGCGAATCCTTGGATCACCGTCCGCCGCATCCAAGTTAACGACAGCGCTGAGCAAATTGAGATGCGAGTTCGCGAGGCTCTCGACCAGTCCGATGCGATTCTATTAACCGGTGGAGTTTCCATGGGCGACACCGATCATGTTCCAGGTGCAATCCAAGCCACCGGATCCGAGATCGTATTTCACAAACTTCCGATCCGCCCGGGGAAACCTGTCCTAGGTGCCGTTGGCCCGCGAGGTCAATTGATTATGGGACTTCCAGGAAATCCGGTGAGCGTCGCCGTGACTTTTCGTCGATTCGCCTACCCCCTACTTTGCAGCATTTCCGGTCAATCTGGGATGACCTTTTCTATTCCAGTCCATGTTCAAACTCAAGACGAGAAAACCTTGGACTTGATTTGGTTTCGACTGATCACATTCAACAGACTCGGGATTGCAGAGATCCTAGCCAACCAAGGCTCGGGCGACCTTGCTGCGCTCGGTCGCAGCCATGGTTTCGTGGAAATCCCATCTGGAACTTCTTCAAATGGCGCCTTCCAATTCTACGACTGGAAGGGGCTAACGTTGTAATGCGATGCAGTGGCAGTGGTTACGATAATGAACCAACAGCTACCGAATCTTGATCTCTTCGGACATCAGCGCCCAAGCCTTCGGTAACCCGCTTTCGTGTTTAGACAGGGAGCGGAATAATAATTTAGTGGCGTCCGCCTTGAACCCCTGGCGAGTCATCAATCCCATCAATCGAGATTCTAAATTTTGCAGCACGGAATCTACCGAATCCACTGCACCGATTTGGATATCCCCCATTTCATCGTCGGAGCCACCGAGGAACTTGAAGAGATCCAGTCCTGTTGGCGCATCGGGACGTGAGATCACTTTCGGTTTTTCGATCGAAAGTTTTTTTGCGACCATCGCAATCGCATCGTCCAATCCTCCGATATTATCGATCAGTCCTCGCTGTTTGGCTTGCTCGCCAGACCAAACACGCCCCCCCGCCAAGGGCTTTATCTCATCAACGCTCATACGGCGCGATTCACTGACTAACTTCAAGAATTGACCATAGGTGTGATCGATGAAGTTTTGCATCCGTGCGATCTCCTCATCTGTCCACGCGTGATCGATTGAATCCATGGCAGCGGATGAATCCAGATGCACCGTTTCGACCCGAACGCCTACGCGGCGGAGTAGAGAACCGAGTGTCACTTTGAGGGAGAAGACACCGATGGAGCCTGTGATCGTTCCATGCTCTGCAAGGATAGGTTGACCGATACAGGTGATCCAATAACCTCCCGAAGCAGCGACTTCACCCATGGAAAATACGACTGGCTTTTTCTTGGAAAGCGCATCGAGCGATTGCCGAATCGCTTCGCTTGCCGTGGCGCTGCCACCTGGTGAGTTAATACGTACAACCACACCCTTGACTTTGTCGTCCGCGTTGAGTTCCTCAATCAACTTTACTGTCGGTCCAGAAACAATGGCACCCGGGCTAGGATCCTTGCCATCTTGAATAGCCCCACTCAAATGAAGAACCGCAATCGATTCATCCTTGAGCTTGGATGGATCCTTGGGAGGGGACATTGCTTTGGACATCAGTTCAAAAATAGAAACCTCCCGCTTCGGCTTCGCCTTAGGCTTGCTCCATTCGTACTCATCTCCCAAATCCGCCATGATCGTCTGCTTCATGGCTCCAAAGGGAGCAAGCCTATCGACTAATTTCGCAGACAATGCTTCTGCTGGTAGCAGCATTCTCTTTTTCTGCAAGTCGCGGATAGTACCAACTGTCAATCCTCGACCTCGCGCGATTCTCGCAACCTGAGCGGCGTTAATCGACTCCAGCATCTCGACGTAATGTTGCTTGAGGTGTGCGGACATGACGGAATTGGTGTAAGGTTCTACGGCGCCCTTGAAGTCGCCTGCTCGCACCACAGATGCATGCAATCCTACTAGGTCCATAGCGTCCCTATAGAACATGGATTCCATGGTCGATGACGGCATATCGATCCCACCAAAATCCGCCATGATCACTTCGTTGCATCCAGCGGCAATCGACAGATGAGTGTTGTCCGCGTTCTCTAACCAAGCGATCAGCTTTTTCCCGCCGCTCCGAAGTCTCGAGATTCGCCGATCGATTTCATCTAATTGCGCAGGATTCATTGCGATCGATGCATCCGACAAATCGAATACAACGTGCGTTACCTTTTCCTCGGCCTCTAATTCACCAAGATAATCGCAAAGCCGATAAAACGATTTCGACTTACCGCCACCACCTAAAATTAGCTCCGTCGGATTCAAACCACCAGGGGTTGGCAGATCTTGGTAGTTACCGCTCAAGGTCAAGACTCGAACGTGTTTCTTGTTTTCGTTTTTCTCTGTCCGCGACTTGGACTCACTCCGAGTCGACTTGGCTGACGCAGCCTCAGGTTTGACTTCCGTTGACTTTTCCTCTACCGCTTTCTTCTCTGCTGGAGCGATGTCCTGTGCACCTTTGGTCGTATCGGCTTCGTTTCCAGAAGCAGTCGTTTCAGCACTTGCGACGCCACCGGCATCAGCAGGCTTGTCCTGCGCCCACGCGGGCCCAAGGGTAAAGACGTTTACAAGGACGATCAACCCCACGAGGGTTCGAGGCATCCTGGGCAGATTGCAGTTACAGATTCTCATAACAAGCTCCCGAGCGAAAAAAATTGATTCCAATGAATTATCATACATGGAGGCCCAGCTTGGGAGAACAAATCTCTTTGGAACCGCGGGCAGCCGTAATAAATAGACCGTGCAATTCCCTTGAGATTCATTAGAATTTCCCCAAACTCGATCGGCATGAACCGTCTCTAGGCCCCCCAGCAATTCAACCCTTCCAATGATCGTTACCATCGACGGCCCAGCTGGAGCTGGAAAAAGCTCAGTTGCCAAGAAGCTCGCCAAGGAGTTGGGGTACCAATTTCTGGACACTGGTGCCATGTACCGCTGCGTGACGCTAGCGTGCCTTAAGCGAGGGATTCCACTCGGGGAACTGGACAAAGTAGCGGAGGAAGCTCAACGGATCAAAATCGAGCTTTTCGACGATGAAGTCTTTCTCGATGGAAAAAACGTTACCGAAGAGATTCGAACCCCTCGAATAACCAAAGCGATCAAACAGGTCGCAGATAATCTGCGAGTCCGAGCCGCTATGGTGCAATCGCAACGGCAATGGATTCAAGGAAAAAATGCTGTGACGGAGGGGAGAGATCAAGGAACCATTGCCTTTCCGGATGCCCCATGCAAAATTTTCTTAACAGCTTCTCCCACCGAGCGAGCGCGTCGGCGTGTCCGTCAACTGCTCCTCGCAGGTATCGATGCCGACTTCGATGAGATATTACGCCTTCAAGAAGAGCGAGATAAGAACGATATGGAACGGGAGACCGGAGGGCTACGCCCTGCACCCAATGCACTTACCGTTCAAACTGATGGAATGGATGAATCCCAAGTGCTGCAGAAATTGCTTGAGATCGTGCGCGCCAAAGCGCAAACTAATCTATGATGCATCGGGGCCCTCAAAAACCTCTCGCTTCTTCACAGACATAGCATCGAATCCGTTAAAACTCCGCACCACTGTCCGCAATGACGACAAATGCAAATACAACTGAGGGCCCATCCTCGTCAAGCAAGATTGCAACAGATGCTAAAGAGTCGAGCTTTTTTCGTATTTGCCGCAAAATCTTCTACCGTTCATCGCGTACGCTCGCGCGGCTTTTCGCCACCATCGTTTGCCGATTGCGAGTAGAAGGCCGCCATCTGATGCCAGATAGTGGTGGAGCTATGTTGTTATCCACCCATCAATCGGTCATGGATCCAGTGTTAGTCGGACTCTGTTGCAATCGCTTTATCAACTATCTCGCTCGGCACACGCTATTCAAGAACCCACTTTTTTCTCTACTCATCCGCGTTCTAGACGCGATTGAAATCGATCGGGAACGAGGCGGGTTAGCTGGGTTGAAGGAAATGCTCAAACGGCTCAAACGAGGCGAAGCAGTTCTTTTATTCCCGGAGGGAACGAGAACAAGCGATGGTTGTATCGGGGAGATCAAACCTGGGTTCATCCCCATCGCTCGACGGTCAGGGGTGCCTTTGGTTCCCATCGCAGTCGTGGGTGCTTATGAATGCATGCCTAAAGGCGCCAAGTGGCTTATTCCCCACCCTACCGCTGTTGTCTTTGGAAAACCCATCCTCGCGAATGAGTACCAAGAACTTTCGGATGAGGAGTTGCTCGCCCGTCTAAGCGTTTCGCTGCATCAACTCCATGCACGCGGTTCTCAACTTACTCTGCAGTCGAGCCATTAAGACATCTAGTCAGTGAGAACCGACTGACTACGCCAAAGCGAGGAGGGCTCCGCTTCGCTTCTACCAACCGGCATAATCGTTACATTCGACTTCTTGAGCGCATTCCTTCTGAAATCATGGTCGTCCGGTTTATCGGGTTCCTGAGTGTAGCAAACTTCGACCTAGACTCTTTTGAATTTTGGAAATCCTTGCCTAGAGATACCTCGTAGGTATTCCTCGGAAATCAAAAAGGAACGCTAGTTTGTTCGAAATCACACCGACATCCGCACCATTACGCAAGAGGGCCCCGTGGGCTCTCGGCATCGTATTTCCGATCATCATGGTCGGGTTGGCGGTGACGTGTGGACTATTCGGCGTTTCCGACCACCTTGTTTATGGTCCAATTGAGCACAGAGCCCATGGAATTTCCTCCGAGATCAGCAGACGATTGACCACAAGTCCTGATCTCGAAGCCCTGCAAAATTGGCTTGAAAATCCGTCGGATCCATCGGTGCGATGGGTGGCCATCATCGATCCAGACGATTCTCGGATCATCGCAGGGTCGCATCCTCACTGGGTCGGTTCCGCGATCGAAGAGGTACCGGAAAAAGCATCAGCGAAGCAACTGTTTGATGCCGTTGGCAATCACAACAAGACAAAATCACTCTGGACGATGGATGGCTCGTATTGCTACACCACCTCATCCGGAGCCGCAAGAGATTTGAATGCCTCATACATAATATCAGCCTGCATTGACATTCAATCTGAGCAGCAACTTCACCAAAGAGTCATCAAACTCGGTTTGACCTGGATCGCACTCGTATCTCTGCTCACACTAGGTTTGATCCAACTAAGACTTCATCGATTATTCCTAAGGCCACGGCATGAACTGGCAAACGACATCGAGGAAAATCGAGAATCCATAACCCATCGATCAGGAGATCTCTCGGAACTATTTTTTGCATGGAACGCTCGTCATACTAAAGTTGCGGAGCAGCGAAGACTGGTTGAAAAACTGATCACAACTCGCGATCAAATGGAGATGACACAGAATGGATTCGATCAACACTTCCTCATCTCTCGAGTCGATCGCTACGGTTACTTTGAGTTCGTGAATGAAACGCTGTGCCGAACAACCGGGTACAGCCAATCGCAGTTACTCCGAAAACCGATCTCCAAGCTATTCTCGATCCCCAACAATCCCGAAGCCCTCGAATCCCTGTTGCAATTCAATAATCAACCTGGACTCTGGCGAGGAGATATCCGGGTGATGACAGAAAACGGCTCATATCTATGGATGGATACAGCTGTCAGTGTCATCACCGATGAAAAGACAAAACGATTCAGCCTGCTTTTGATCCAAGCGGACATCACCGCTCGAAAGCAAGCCGAGGAAGCAACCGAGACGACTCAGAACGAATTGAGGCAAGCCAACGAATTGGCAAACGCGCTCGCCAAGGAATCGCAGGCTGCTAGCCAAGCGAAATCCGAGTTTCTCGCCAACATGAGCCACGAGATTCGGACCCCGATGACTTCCATCCTCGGCTACTCCGAATTGCTCACGTCCGAACTTGGCAGCGAAATCGGAATCGACATTCAGAAGGAACACTTGACGACCATCAAGCGCCATGGCGAACACCTCTTAGCCATCATCAATGACATCCTTGACTTGTCGAAAATCGAAGCTGGCAAAATGCAGTTGGAATTCCTTTCGACATCCCCCATTTCGATTGTTAAGGATGCGATGTCATTGATGCATTTCAAGGCTCAGGAAAAAGGATTAATGCTTGGTTTCTGCAATGAAACAGATATCCCAAACGCGATACAAACCGACCCCGTCCGCTTACGTCAGATTGCTGTCAACCTGATTGGCAACGCCATCAAATTCACCGATCGAGGATCGATCAAGGTTTCATTAAGCTGCGACCCTATCCGTGAACTGCTGAGCCTGACGGTAGAAGACACTGGAATCGGCATGACTAAAGAGCAGATCTCAAAGCTTTTCCATCCATTCACTCAGGCAGACACGAGTACGACTCGTCGCTTCGGAGGGACTGGTTTGGGACTTCGAATTTGTCAACGGCTGGCAAATATGCTCGGTGGGGACGTCAAGGTAAACAGCCGTTGGGGGCGAGGAAGCATGTTTGTAGCTACCATCTGCACTGGACGGCTATTTGGCGTGTCGTGGGAGAAGTCTGGCAAGATCGATTTCCAAAATCACCCTGAAATTCGACAACGCGAAAATTCAATTCCGATGGCGGATTTATCGGACGATCTCGATACCGCCGCCGTAACTTACGAAACAAGCCCCTCCGAGTCGCACGAAGCGTCGGATACCACGATAGTAGGAATACCGGAACTCGCGGAGCCAAATCCACCTTCTCCAAACATCGAGAAATCACTTACCGGCGTCCGCATACTCCTCGCCGAAGACGGAACAGACAATGCGAAGCTAATTCGTTTCATTTTAGAAAAATCGGGGGCACAAGTTCAAATTCACGACAATGGTCGGACCGCATTATGTTGCTTGACGTCCGATGGAACTATCGACGGCGAACTGTTGCTCCCGACAGCGTTTGACTTGATCATCACCGACATGCAAATGCCGGAACTTGACGGTTATAAATTTGCAAGTCTACTACGGCAAAAGGGTTGGAACCGCCCAGTTATCGCCTTGACAGCCCATGCCATGTCCGACGATCGACAAAAATGCTTAGACGCCGGTTGCGACGACTTCGCGACAAAACCCATCGACCGTAAGCTGCTTATCGAAACATGTGAACGATGGGCTTCGAAAGTCAAAGCTTTCCCTCCCGCTCCAATTTCTCCAGTCACAACGTTGATTCCGAATTTGAATTCGAACGCTTAACTCTTCGATCGAATAGACTCAATTCGTTATCTCCAGCAACTAGTGGCCTTTCCCCTCACTGTGCCAACCGATTACGCGTCCATCACGATCACCGCTAAGCAAGGATTTACCGTCAGTTGAGAATTCTAAAGCGGTGACATTGGCTCCAATGTGACCTGGCAATGAGTACAACTCACGTGCCTGCTTGTCCCAACGTTTTGTTGCAAACCACACACTTAACGTTCCAGCTTCATCTCCCACCACGAAAAGATTCCCCTTCGGAGAAACCGAAACTCGCTGAATCATAGCTTGATTTTTTAAAGAGAAATCGGCCCCCGACAATTGACTTTTGTCACGGTCCAAACGGCACCAATCAATCCTGCTCTCCCTTCCATCTAATTTCCTGACCAACATTAACAGAGACGCATCCTCTCCTTGTGCGTCTGTGGTTTCGGTAAACCACATTGCATCCATCCCTTTCGAGTTATCGCTCAATATGCCTGGTTCAACGGTGAGTGAACAACGCATCCAACCACCAGCAACCAAGTCCACCATCTCAGCGTTTCCGCGGTCAGACCACATCAACCAACCATCGCGATTTGTATGCGAAACAGCCCATCGAATGCCTTCTACCTCCAAAGCCACTTTCCATTCCGGGCCATCTTGTTTGGTTACCAAACAAGCACTTGGCCTATCCTCGCTATCAGTACCAATCAAACAAATGGATTGCTTATTTCTTGAGATAGCAATCGCTTGTACTTCTTTGAAGCGATGTCCAATGGGATTCCAAAAATAGCCTCGCTCCTGATCAAGATACTCTGCAGCCCAAACCACCTGATGATCCATCCTCATCAGCACCATCGTTCCATCGTGAGAAATCACCGACTCAGAACATTGACTTCGACCTAGCCGGTATGCCCCGGCGATATTTCTTACCGATGGGTTTACCAACTCGATAACTCCTCGCGTGTCGGCGACCATAATCGCGCCGTCAGCCGATTTCAGTCCCATTACCAATCCACCGGTCGACTTCGTGGGTTCAAACTGAAGAACATGATCTTCAGCATTCAGGTAATGCCAATTCCCGTTTTTCTCGAAGTGCGTTGCGACCTTAGGCTCACGGGAATCGGCCCCCCAGGTCAATACAGAAACCTTGCTCTTCGGCCGACTCTCGCTCGATCGCACTGCAACGCGAAGCGTATCCTCAAAATCGTTGGATCTCGACAAATCAATGTCTACATAAATCCAACGTAAATCTTGTTCGGCCACTGCGAGCTCGGGAAATATTGGACTCCAATCAAGCCCTTCAAACCCGCCTTCACCCCAACTCAATCGTGCAATCCGACCGTGCTCGAACAGGATATAAAACCTACGCCCATCCGTTGACCAGGCTGCTCGTACAGGTTGAAAGCGGTTGTTGATCGCCAGATCGAAATTGCGATAGCTTTCATTTTCCCAACTGTCTGGATTCATGCGGTCGAGCACTCGTACCGAGCCAACCTCGTTCACCAATGCATACAGATTGTCCTGGATTGGATGTGTTGATGCAATTGCGGTACCGAATCGCTTGTCTTCGGGGCCTAGCTTCCACGACTCTGTGGAAATCCCCCACGTAGAATTACCATCACCACAGATCAGCTCTTTGTCATTCGAAACGAACGCGAGCTTTACAGGACCATCTGTCGGTATCGGAAGCCTCGCTAGCATCCTGCCCGATGCGATATCCCAGATACATACTTCGCTCCGCTCTTGTACAAGATCCAGATAAAAATTCGATTCCGTGGTCCTCCGTGCGGATGTCGCGACCCAGGGATGCTGCGAAGCACAAGCAGCATCGATCACTTGCGAGTAAGGCGTATGCCCAACGTAGTGTGTCGCGAATCCAGGACGCTGAATAGACGACTCCGCGCTTCCACCGAGTAGAATAACGCCGTTCGCATCAACAACGCAGGGTACACCACCAATACCAAAGCCGGTACGGGAAATTGATGCGGGAGCTTTGAGAAGCGTGGCGCCTCTTCTTCGCTCCTGTTCAATCCTGTCCCAACGAATTACCGCTCCTTGTCGATCAAATCCCACGATTTGATCGCCACTCTCCATAAAGCTAAAACCCGCAACGTCCGATGCTAGGCCAGATAAAAATCGATCGTACACCAACCTATCCGACTGCCGAAGCCGCCAAACGTGAATGATTGGATCGTCACTTCTGGACAATACAGTACCATCAGAATGGCAAAGTATCTGATTGACCTCACTCTTATGACGTCGCTGCAAACGGTGTGTCTCTATGATGGCATCAAAATCCTCCGTCTTTACGATCTCGACGTTCCAAGTGCCAACCGTCTCGCTGAGCCCCGACCATACGAGTGGCAGGGGCAAAACAGCGCCATCTACACAACCGACAAGCAGCGTCGTTCCATTAGGTGATATACCTGCTGTGGTAACACTGCTCCCGACTGCTGGCGGTAGTGGAATAGGCACGACCTTACCGTCATTTAGATTCGAAATGAAACAGACACTACCAGCACCTGGCAGTCGACTGAATCCAAAAACATACTTCTGCAACGCTCCCTCGAGAGGTTGCAAAACTTGTAGATCGCCACGAATCGGCAGAACGGTCGGCTCTGAAAGCGAATCTCCTTCCACGCGCCAAATCCACAGTCCGTTGTTGATCCCACCAATCAACTATCCACCGTCGTTGCTAAATGCAATCGAACTCAACTGGCGTTTCCCTATCCCTGGCACAGAAGCTCTCCGACCGGACTCGGGTGCGATCAACACCGTGCTCGACGCCGAGTCGTTTGCACTCCCATAAGCAACCAATAGCTTCCCACTCGGAGATAAACAAAAATGCCGCATCGGTCCATCGATGACGACTTCAGGTTCGTCGCTCCATCGTAGTTCCGAATCGGAGGATCGGATATACCGAATACGACCTTCACTATCACCAATGGCTACACGACCGCTCGCGCGGATAAACTCAATGCCCGTCAACGTAGAATCCGCCTTGATACGAGCAAGATCTTCGTTGTTGAAATAATGGATTCGCTGTATTGCCCAATTATCCAACATTCCTCCAACCTGAGATCGCTCTGCCTCAACAGCACTTGCTGATCCACTAGATGGCAAATCGTATCCATCGGTAACTGGCCAACCGTCGGCGATTTTTTGAATATCCTGTATCAATGCGCTACTGCGGGATGTCTCAAGCCCGATCGCTTGGGAGTTTGATAACGTAACATTTGATTGGTAAGTCCCCAGCAATGCAGTTCTAGCATTCCGACGAGCCTCTCTCTCATTTTCCTTCGCTTGTTTTTCAGCAGCTCGCGCATTACGTTCCTCAATGCGTGCCAATTCAAGGGCTTCAGCCTCCTTCTTTCTTGCTTTTTCTGTTTCTTGAAGCGCCATCACAGCCTTGCGTTCAAATTCCTGTGCTTGGGTCTTTGCCTCAGTTTCTTCTTCTTTAGCAGCCCGCTCCTTCGCTGCCGCTCGACTCGCAATCGAAGCTTGTAAACTGGCGTAGTAGGTCGCGATCGAGAGAGAAACGGTTGCAAACAAAATCACTCCCGTCAGCAAACGTCGCGTGAAGCGAAGCCTCGGTTCGCGAAGAAGCAGTGATTGCTTGCGTACCAGCGCAAGCTCTCGATAAGTGATATGTTCTGAATCGCCGGGATCCAAAACCTGCAAGCAAAGATCGAAATCGCCACGGTCAAGCGCGGATTTGCCATATGCCAGCTTCGCTTTCCCAAGCCCTTGGACTGCAGACTGATTTTGAGGCCAAAGCTCGATGGCCTCCTGCATCGAGAAACAGGACCTCGCGAATCCCTCGTAATCGTTAGTTTTTTCAGCAAGCTCTAACGTTTCCTCGGCACGACGTGTTAGTGAAATACTCTCGGAATGCCGTAGCACTTCTCGAATCGAATCCTTGAAAATCGTTACCGATTCGTACCTGTCTTCAACCTCAGTCGACATAGCCTTGCGCGCAATATCGATCAACGGATCCTCAATGCTGCTAGGAATGATATGATTGTTCATCGCCTGCAACAAGCATTCTCTTACGTTCTTACCTCCGTGTGGCGGATTCCCGGTAATGATCTCGTATAGGATTCCACCGAGAATATAAATATCGCTTGCTTTTCCGATCTTGGGAACGATGTGACGTGCCATTTCAGGCGACATGTAGGCAGGTGTCCCACTCATGCTGAAACTGTTTTTGGCGGGTAATTGGATTGCCAATCCCCAATCCATGACGAGGACTTCGCCAAAGGCACCGATCATCACATTTTCCGGCTTCAAATCCCGATGGATCACATTCCGGGAATGCGCAAACGCAACTGCATCGCACACCTTCATGAAGATCTCAATATTCTCGTCACGAGTCCTCTTCCCAATCGCGTCTTGCCATGGCTTTCCATCGACCATCTTCATCGAGTAGAAGAGTGTCCCGTCGTCTTGAGTTCCTATCTCATGGATCGGAACGATGTTGGGATGGTCCAAATCACCCGTGATGCGAGCTTCATAATAGAACTTCTTCTTCGCATCGAAATTGACTTCAACGCCAGACTTGATCGCCTTGATAGCAACCTTGCGGTCCAATGCCTTTTGGATCGCTGCGTATACTACACCCATCCCACCTTCACCTAGCTTCTTTACAATGGTGTAGTCGGGAGTCGAGCCAATCATGCGATCATCGCTACGGGACAATGAACGTCGACTGATCGTTTTTAGGATAGATTCTTCTTTGGATTCAACCTCGGGTTCGACATGGGTCTTCGCGCTTCTCCCTCGTTGAACCGTTGGAATCGCAGGCACTTTGTCTTCCGGCCCTACCGTCTTTTCGTTGGCATTTAAATGAATGGTCGCGGTAACTGGAATTGCATCAGAATCGACCGAAAATGCACCGGTTGCCAACGTCGACCCATGTTGAGAATCAATCGTCGCAGTCATCACGTCAAGCTCAGATTCCCTCACTCCATCCATGGGGAGATCCATCGTCATTACCCTAACATTAGGAATTACATTGCCCGAAGTCGATGGAACCTCTTTGGGTAACTCCACGGAAACCGTGCTCCCCATATCCATGGTTCCATTTAAATCGTCGAGCGTTTTCGACGAATCCTTTTCGACATCTAAGGAGACCGCCAAATCGATTGTTGCATTCCCTGCCAATGCATCGATAGTCTTTCCAGGGTCAAGTTCGGGTGCAGGTATTGAAAGAGCCTTGCCACAATGGGGACAGACGCGATCCGCATGTATCGATTGGATATTCTTGCCACAGTGGGCGCAGTGAATCATGGCTTGTGTTGCTCCTCAATCACCGACTTTTTCGCATTGCTTTCCTCGCTTTCGACACGGCCCTCCCTGTCGATGAATGACGACTCTTCATTTTTCAAATCGAAATCTCTCACGGAGAAGACCTTAAGCACCCTAAAGCCTAAAGCTGGATCCAGCGTGTTTATCGCATAGGCACCGGCTGGTTTATTTGGGTTATTTCGATATTCCTCCACCCAACGATCGATATCACTCGCCGACGGGTTCATTACACCTTTAGTATCTTTGGTTTCGAGATCGAGTTCACCATTAAGCAAGTTGGTTCGCACGCCTGGAGTCTTAATAGCTTGCCGCAGTATCTCTCTCGACTCGGCTGACTTCAGCATAATGACTTGCACTTCACCTCGCTCAGGGAGTTCGACTGAGTCAGGCTGACCGTCCTCGCTCGAGTCATCGAACCCAACCCGAATCACAATGACCTCGACGGCGTTTTCAGTAACATCTTTCATTTCCAGATCTCCTGTGATGCTTGGATATGTTGTTTCAATCACTGGAAAAGCTCGAACAGGTGCCACGAGAATTGTAGGCGTGACCACTATTTCTGTGGGCATCGGCAAACTAACTTTACGACCTGGAGCATAAACATCATCCACTAAATCCGATTGCGGAGTCAAATCGACAAACCGCGCTGATGCATCTTGAAGACCGCCGCTTTCGAACAAGAATATCTCGCTGGCTCGACGGAATACTGCTGTGGTAGGTAATGTCTGAAACGTGGCCAAAAAGGAATCGCCGAATGGTATAGCTCGCTCCACCACTGCCGCATCCGACCGTGCGATGTGAGCAGGAATAGTACCATTCAGCAACGAGGCGGTATTACCCGCTCGCAACGAAGCGTAAATTTCTGAATAATTATCAAACAATTGCGATTTGCCATCGGCATACTGAATCAAGATTTGAAATCCGCACTCACCAATTATTGAGGTATTGTCAAATGTTGTGTTTTGGGATTTTGAATTAGGCGGCATCCTGCAGGATTCCATCGACGAACTTTCTTCCTTCCAAGAGGGAGATGATG
>VGZN01000069.1 GCA_016872635.1 Planctomycetota bacterium
AGGTAAATCTTTTCATCCACAATGACTGGCGAGGACCATCCCAGGCCTGGCAATGGAGCTTTCCAAACCACGTTCTCTGTATCCGACCACTGCATGGGGGGCTTATGTTCGTTGGCATGACCATTGGAGTTTGGACCTCGGAATTGAGGCCAGTTGCCTTGGATACAAATGCACAGCACGATCGCGAATTTGAGCATAGGAGGGGATCCTGTGGTGGGAACTGTCGGCAAAGCGCACAGAAAGATTGAGGACAGCCTATTGAGGGAAATAGCGACTGTCAATCATCGAGTGAGTTAGATGAGCCCAGGTGTTGGTTACCTTCCCAAATTGACCGCGAAATCTTTAGGAAGAGAGCGGATATGGAGATCCCGTTGAGGGAAGGAAATCTCAATGTTTTCCCGCGCGAACCTCCGATGGATTTCGGTAAGGATGTCGTGCCGCGTCGGGAGACGCAGATCCAGGCTGGCCAAGAAAAGTCGTACCTTCAATTGAAGGGTGCTGTCGGCGAACAGTTCAAAGAATGCAGTCGGTTCTGGTTCTTTCAATACATTCGTGTGATTGCAACAGATCTCCCTTAGGATTTTACACGCCTTAGTTGTATCGGTTCCGTACGCGACACCTACCTCGATGATCATGCGGTTGGTGGAGTCCGAGAGAGTCCAGTTGAGGAGTCGTCCTGTGACGAGGTCCTTGTTCGGGATCACCAGTTCCTGCTGGTCGAAATTCATCACTGTGGTTGCTCGCATTCGAATCCGCGAGACTGTCCCCGTGGTATCTCCAACGGTGATCACGTCCCCAACGCGTACGGGTTGCTCGAACAGCAGGATCAAGCCTGAGACGAAATTGGCGAAGATTTCTTGCAAGCCGAATCCTAAACCGACACCGAGGGCCGCAACGAGCCATTGGATACTGGCCCAGCGTACACCGAGACTATTGAAAGTCATCGCAATACCGAGGGTTAAAATCGTATATCGGGAAATCGAGGTGATCGCATACCGGACCGCATTCTCTAAGGGTAGATGCTGCAGTAGTGCGATTTCCAAAAGGCCCGGTAAGTTCTTCGCGGCAACGACCGTCATGATCGCTGCCGGTATCGCGAGTAACAAGTTTGCGAGTGTCACGGGGAGTTTTTCATCAGGCGTTGAACCAGTCACTGTCCACAAGTGGATGGAATCGAGGACACCGACCGCTGGCAGGACCGATGACCAAATCCAAGCGATCGCCGCGCACGCAGTAAAGATCATGGTGCTGGAGACTAGGCGTATGGTTTGTGCATTGATGTGCGACAGATCCGTCCCGTTTTCGATCGGGACCGGTGCAGTCGCAGTTGCAATTGGAGGTGCATCAGAATCTCTACGTCTCGCCTCTTCGAGTCGCTGTCTCGCTTGCGAGACGATCAATTGACGGCGACTTAAAAGCAGCCATCGACAGATCAAGCAATAGAACAAAAGCAATCCGATCAGTGTCATGCAACTAGTGTGGACATGCATCGCCAATCGAATGGCCGTGTAGTGGTAACCCATTAAGCTCATCAGGATCAAAACGATGGGACTCAGTGACAATCCGAAGTACCAGAGATAACCCAAACGATCGATCCAGCCTCCTGCATTGCGTTGCAAATAGTCGCGAAACACGCCACTCTTCGGATGGATGATTTGAAAAATGACCAAGCTGCACATAAACATCAACAAGCAGAAGGCTACACGTCCGAGCGTATTCTCCCACTTGGGCTCCGAGTAGTGCCACAGGATGCCTACCAGTGAGACGGTGGGGACGGCGAGGTCGATGAACCCGCGAAGATGTTTACGCAGGACGGAGGTCGAATGGTGCGACCATTGGAAATGATTTTCCGCCAAGCCACCTGTTCGTGCGATTTGTCGAAGCAATTCCAAAGGTAGGAAGTACCTCGCCCCAACAAGCAATCCCATCCCTACGGACTCGATGAATTTGTTCGTTCCCGCTTGGGTCATCAATCTCCAACCCAAGAGAAGATGAACTAAAACCAATGGTGCACTCAGGAGGATGCACAGCAGTAAAACCTTGGCGGTTGGTAGGAACGAGATCGTATTGGACTTTGCAGCTAGAATACCCAGCGCGTGGATCTGTTTCCGCATCGGTTTGGTGTACAGCATCAAAGATGCGAGGGAGGCGAGAACCAGTCCGTAGCCAACAAGATGTTTTCGAATGTCGCTCAGGAGCACCTGCGGAATCGCCGTCCAGAGTTTGAGGTCCAAAAACTCCTTCGCGGATGTCCATGCATTTTTAGCATCGTCGGCGGTGAATGGATCGCTCGAACGAATCCAAAGGATATGCTCATCGATGAAGTCGTTGTATTTTCGAACTTGATCGATCAACTGCTGATTGAGATCGGCGAGATTGAATAGCGTTTCAGAGAAATTACTCGCATCCAATCGATATTCATCGGAGATTTGGAGCTCCGCAGCGGTGAGGATTTGCCGCTGCTGATCGACGTTTAGCGCAGGATATTCTTCGAGAGTGCTAGTGACATCGATCGTTGGTTGAGTCGGATCATCGGACGCGGTGTTTTTGGCTTTCCAGTCGTCGAGAGAAAGGATCAACGACTCGATATTCTGAAGTCTCGATTGGTAGTCTTCGAGTAGATGGTTTAAGTCGTCGATTTTGGGCAAGTCATCGCGTTGGCGGCGAAGCATTTCACCCACAAGGCTTTTCAGACGTGAAACCGTCATGGTTCGGTCTAGCGTGTTCACAGAAGATTTGTCGCGAGAAAGCCGGTCGGTCATGATCTTGTAACGATCAGCCCATTGCTTTTGCTCGGCCTTTGCCTCGTCGACGGTGCTTTTGAAACGCGCGTGGTCTTTGGCGAGCATCAGCCAGTCGTCGGTTTTTTTGACGATGGCTTTGGCTTGCGACTCCAAGGGTTGGTGACTTTTGGCCAGCAATTGAAGGGCTAGGCGGTTTTGTTTCTCGATTTGGTTTTCACGCCGTTTGCCGAGTTCTTCGCTGATCTCCTTGATTTTATGCTGATGGAATTTTTCCTCTGCTTGATAGAGTTCCTTACGGAGAGGAAGAAGTTCTGATTCGGCGTCGAAGGTCCTCTGTTCGATTTCAAGTCGTCTCAAATGGCTGTTCGCAGATGCCAATTTAGCGCGGGTCAGCAGATGGGTTGCTTCGCGAACCCTGGGGTCGGTTCCCTCGGGAACAGGTGCGGTCAATTCCTCAGCGAGTTTCGCGATGAGCGCTTTGTCTTCCGTGATGTATCGAGGCATCTCCTTCCTGCGAGCATCCCGAGAGGCGATGGTTGTTTCAGTATCCGTTCGCCCTTTGGTAGCCGCTTGCAGCTTCGAGGATGTTTCCAACTGCAATGCTTTCAACGTATCGATGCGGGACCATGGCAGTGTACCTTCCTCGAAAGGAGCCTTGAACGAAGGTTGCTCTTTGCGCTTCTTTGCTTCGGTCGTTGCTGTGGGTGCAGATTCAATCGCGGCAGCAAAGTCGCGGATGGCCTTTTCTTCTTCGATCCGTTTTTTGGTTTCGGCCAAAATCGCTTCATAGAGCATCGTCAACGATTGCTTGACCGTTGGATCGAGATCATTTGCTGTCTGTATCTGTTGCAATTGAGCTTGAATGGTTTCCAAAGAGATTGCAATTGCATCCGGGGTAGAACTGCCATTGGATGCAGAGGGTAGCTGGGGTACAGCAACCGTTTGGGGCGGTGTCGTAGGGGCTTGAGTTGGCGGAATGGAAAGGGGCACGCCCGGTTGGGGCTCCTGGATCGCACTGGTTTTTGTTGTGCTCTCTCGTGCGTTTACTACGTCGGCGTTTGCGGCATTTCCAGGGGAGAGGTCTCGTACCGGATCCTGCTGCACTGGGGTCGCGTTGCCGTTGGCGAGTTGGCGGCTCGCCATGATCGCGCGAACCGTTCCTCGATTCTCAGTCGATCGAGGATTCTCTGCTTTTGGATTGCCCTCGAACCCACGTGAGCTTTCCTTGGGACGAAGTGTTGTTTCCTGAGCGACTTGCAGCTGTCCTGCCTGCACATTGCCAGCGGGCGGGGGGCTCACAATTGGCGGAAGATTGCCCTGCTGCAATTGGCTATTGGGCAAATTGTTGCCGGGGAATGTACCAGTTGGGTTTGGACTGATCGGGGGCGTACTCTGGGATGCGGAAACCTGAGGAGGGGTTTGCGATCCTTGCAGTTGCCCTGTAGAAGGATTCAATTGGATCTGGGCGCATAGATTGCTGGCAAAGCCAATCCAAAGAAGAGGCAACCAGCCAATGTTTTTCGCGTACGAGCGAAGCCTGCGATCCATCACCAACTCCGGGGTCGTGTTCTCGAGATGAGACTTTCTTAGGGGTGTGTAGAGGATTTTCTCGTTCTGATCAAGCCGCGAAATTGGACCAGCAATTCTGGTTTGTGAAGTCACACCGCACGGGTTCACTTGAAATTGAAGTTAGCTAGCAGTTTGTCGTTGGGGTGGCGAACCGTGCGGGAATGCTATGGCATCTATACCTGAGGCGTTGCTACACTTCGCGCGGACACCCCGTCGGTGGCGGATTTGCTTGTCGTGTGGTCTACATGACAAGAGGTTATGCCAATGGGTTAACGATTCGAACCTTGTGGAGTGATGGATGTACAAATTCCTCTTATGCATACGTTACCTACGGACGCGATGGATTGCACTCGCCTCGATCGTTTCTGTGACCTTAGGGGTGGCGACATTGATCGTCGTCAACAGCGTCATGGAGGGTTTTGCCACGGAGATGCAGGAGCGGATGCACGGCATTCTCAGCGATATCGTCCTTGAAACGCGATCGACCATGGGAATTGCACAGCCTGGTTGGTACGAGGAGCGGATCCGTGCCAGGCTTGGTGATTCCGTCTCGGGGGTAACCACGGTTGTGACCTTGCCCGCGATGCTGACATTCCAACACAATGGAAATAGCCATACGTCTCAGATCAATTTGATCGGGATCGATCAAAAGACTTACGCAAGCGTCAGTGATTTTAGTAAGTACCTGTTACACCCTGAGAACAAAGAGCGTCTGGACTTTATCCTAAAGCAGTCCGGATACGATCCCACACGCAAACATCTTCAGCCCTCCGGTTGGGAATACCGCCAGCCCTTGGCGCGATATCGAAAGAGTTCAGTGGACCGACTTCTCGAAGAGGCCAAAACGGAGGAGAAACGGTATCAGGAGCTTCAGGAGAAAATTCAGGAAGAGAAGGAGAGCGACGGGAATGATACGGCAATCAATTCATTGATGGCTGGACCTGGAATCAAGATTAGCGGTTCGACCGAGCCGATCAAGGTCTTTGATGCTGAGACGGAACAGCGGACCGGAATTGTTCTCGGTATCGGTTTGGGAAGTTTACGGCGCCGCGATTCGGAAGGGCGAGTGGATGACTACTTCTTTTTACGTCCTGGCGATGACGTTCAAGTAACTTTTCCTAATGCTGGAACTCCTCCACGAGGGATCGACGAATCGTTTACCGTGGTCGATTTCTACGAGAGCAAAATGAGCGAGTACGATTCAACCTTCGCATTTGTACCCATTGAAAAACTTCAGCATTCGCGTGGGATGATTGATCCTCGGACTGGAGTTGGTTCGGTGACTTCGATCCAAATCAAACTCAAGCCCGGAATCGATCTGAATGCTGCAAGGGATGCGTTGCGAGATGAGTTTCCACCCACGCATGAGTTTGTTGAGGTGAGGACTTGGAAGGACACACAAGGTCCTTTGCTCGCGGCGGTACAGTTGGAAACGACCATTCTAAATATTCTGCTGTTCATGATCATTGCCGTGGCAGGATTCGGCATTTTAGCCACATTCTTCATGATCGTTGTTGAGAAGACGCGGGATATCGGCGTTCTCAAATCACTGGGAGCAACCGGATCCGGTATTGCTACGATCTTTTTAGGATACGGAGTGCTCCTCGGGACTGTAGGGGCTGGGATCGGATTGGTATGTGGACTGATATTTGTATGGAAGATCAACGACATTGCCAAAGTCATCGAGTGGATCACCCGCCGCGAAGTGTTTGATCCAACCGTTTACTACTTTGAAAGTATTCCAACGATTATCCACCCCTTTATGCTGGTGTGGGTTTTCATCGGAGCGGTGCTCATCGCCGTTCTCGCTAGTGTTCTTCCCAGTATTCGAGCTGCACGCATGCACCCCGTCGAGGCACTTCGTTATGAATAGCACCACTTCCAACAATCCCACCTCGGCGAATTCCACCACATTTCCACCTGCACCGCACGTGCTACGCACAGCATCTCGAGTGACCCCTTGGCGTGTCGTGCATCCCGACGAACCGTTAGGGAACGAAGTACCGGATGGTGTGGACTCGGAAACGGCCGAGTCAGCGAAGGGACCGGTTCGGGCAAGTGACTCGTCGCGGGACTTGATCATTGCGACTGGACTGACGAAGGCCTATCGACGTCACAAGACTGCTGTGCCTGTCTTGACGGGTGTTGATTTCGCGGCGGAGCGGGGAAAGATTACGGCGATTATCGGCCAAAGTGGCTCAGGCAAGAGCACGCTTCTGCACCTGCTAGGTACCTTGGATCGCCCCGATTCGGGGGAAATCATCTTTGATGGCGGACGGATCGATTCGCTTCCCACGCGTCAACAGGATCGTTTTCGTAATCGGCAACTAGGAATGATCTTCCAGTTCTATCACTTGCTCCCCGAGTTGACATTGCTGGAAAACGTGCTGACACCAGCGATGATTAGTTACGGTGCCTTCCAGTACTGGCGGAACGGTCGAGAAATCCGCGAACGCGCCAAACACCTTATCGAACTGGTTGGACTATCCCATCGGATGAAGCATCGACCGCGGGAGCTTTCTGGCGGTGAGATGCAGCGCACGGCAATTGCAAGGGCTTTGGTTACCAATCCATCTCTATTGCTCGCTGATGAACCAACTGGAAATCTGGATCACGAAACCGGGGCCTCCATCCTTCGGTTGCTGCGGCAACTCAATGAGGAGCACGGATTGACAATCGTCATGGTTACCCACGACGAGTCGATCGCTGGTCAGTGCGATGCCTTGGTTCGCCTCAAGGGAGGAAAAGTAGAACGGCTTGAAACTCAGTTTTGGGATGCGATTCCGTCGTCGATCTGAGGTTTCGCTTGGGGCAAGAGACCAACGTAATGATTATTCTCTTCGCTGGATGGTGCGAACCATCGAGTCATTCTTTGACGACTCGACCGTAAACATCGGTGAGTCGTTGATCGCGGCCACCATTCCGAAACGTCAATCGCTGATGGTCGATTCCGAGTTGGTGCAAAATCGTTGCATGGATGTCATGAATGTCGATCGGATGCTCAACCACCCCATTGCCAAAGTCATCGGTTGTACCAAAAACATTGAACCAGAGCATCGCAGAACTAAAGTTCTAGCGTTCGGACAATCAGTCGAGTTGCTCATTCGGAATCCGTGGATTTAGGCATCGCTAGTGGGGGTGAGATGATGGTAATTCCACAGAGCTAAAAGGCGTTAAATTCGCCACTTCCCATCTCGTTTCCGTTCCAAGTTCAATAATCGATCCAGGGGTTTGGTGGCTTGCGGTCGCTTCGGTGAAGCGGTGAAGTACGGATCTATGACCGGGGGCATTTAACCGTAACACTTGGGGAAATGGGATGAACACCGAGCAAGAAGTCGGTTCGCGGCGAGCTTGTTCACGGTTTCTCAAGGACGTGGAGGCCAATTCTGCTCTCGAGTACGCGATTATGTTGGGCCTGATTGGAGTTACTCTCCTACCCATGGCTCAGGTGGTAGGACAGAAGATTAGTGGCATCGCGCAAGGTGTCGCGGATGTGTTGTCACCCGCTCCGGAATTACCCCCCTGCCAAATCCTGGTTTCTATCCCGCACCTGAAGACCCTTCCTTGCAGTAGCAGCTTTTGGACACTAGGGAAATGCAATCAATCCCGCTGCGAGCGCTCGATCCATTGTCATGCATAATCGTCACACCTGTCGCATTTGATATAACGTGGCTGCTATGCACGACCCCTAGTGATGTGAGCGTGGTTTAATAAGTTGCATGGCAAAATATCGACCTAGGTTTCTAGCGTGGCTGATGACTCTTGCTGATGAGCGATAGTGAACACTAGGGACTTTTGTGAGTATGGAGTCGAACGGTGGGTTTGGTTGCGGTTGTCGTCGATTCTTTCACGACGACGATAGTAATTCCGCAATGGAATACGCCATCATGCTAGGCCTGATCGGTGTGACGCTTATGCCCGTGGTGCAATCCGTCGGCGACAAGGTAAGCAGCATTGGTCGAGGACTCTCCGACACGTTAGCATTAGGTACGGGTGGCTTCGCGGGATAAGTGGACAGCTTCAGCGCGGTCCCCCAACCTACAGATGAACCCTTCTTTTTAACCCCAGGAATGACGGGCCCCGCTCCAGAAGCACCCATCGCGGAAGGTAAAGAGGCCCCTGGACAACCCGATAGCGACGAACCACCACTACCACAAGCACCACCACCATCTTTTCCAACACCACCTCCGATGCCGGATGAGGCTCCGGATTTGCCGCCCCCTCCTTTGCCCGATCCCACTTGATAATCAAGGTGTCATCGAAAGGCAAAAAATTGAAGTTTGTCATGCGATTCGCTGAGACTCACCGCCGTGATTTTTTTTCTGCGAGCAAACGGCATCTGTACCAGTTCGCTCGTCAGTTTCTCTTTTCTGTTTTGGTTTGTATTCCTTTATGGCTGTTGAGCCCACTCGAGAGGCTCGACGTGTTCTGGTCGGATCTTCTTTTGGCACGCCAAGCTACCACGATGCCTCGCGATATCGTGGTTATCAGCATAACCCCTGAGGATGTGATCACTCACGGAATGGAGCGGCTGAGTCGAGAATACCTCGCGGCCACACTGACGCTTCTTGCAGAGGCTCGGGTGGATCGCGTACTAATGGATTTGAATCTGGCGCGAATGTCTACCGCCGAGGAGGAAGCCGAGGTCTTGAGAGCATTGAGACGATTCGGTCCTGCTCGCATTGGCTTTGCTTATCAAACCGATTCCAACTTGCGTCCAGGAGAGGTGTTGCTGTCGGAAGCGAGCGTATTGAACATGACACTCAATCCAGATTATGACGGCAGAATACGTTCGATCGAAGCTTCGATTCCGCGGAAAGGTGCAAATCCGTGCCTGTGGTTGGCTAATGGAGAAACAAGCTACTCTGCTTCTGCGGTTGATTTAAGATACGATCCACGAAGTATCCGTCGGGTTTCACTTGCAGAACTCCATGCGGGCAAAATACCAGTAGAACAACTGGAAAATTGTCGCGTGATCATTGCGCACAGTCGTGAACTCTCTCGCACTCGGGCGATGCTTCCGCTCTATGGCCTCACCGACCGCGGTACGGTTTTAGCAATGGGAACAGCATCGAATCTAACGGGCTTTTCGACGACTTCTCAGCAACGGTTAAAACTACTTTCGATATTCTCAACACTGTTAACACCAGCGAGTGTTTATATCGGTTACAGGACGGCGAACATCTCCAAAGTCTTCTTGGGGCTGTTTCGATTGATCACGCCGGCGATGATCGTTTGCTGGTGTGGAACTTACTTTGGTGGCATTCCAACGAGACCTGCGTCGACTGTGATGACTTGTGTTGCGGTCATCGGTGTATCTCTGGCTCATCGGCTCAAGGTATTCGAGTTGTTCAAAGGACTTCTATCGGGTGTGCTTAGCCCAGAGGAAGTGTGGTTGTGGAGATCGTACAGCGACCGTAATTCACCCGCTATTCTTTTCGATGCTATGGGATACATAAAGAAAGCGAACGCTTCTGCCATTGGCGAGTTTCAGTTAGACCCAAAAACCTTGCATCAAAATGTTTCCGAACTTGCTAAAAAGTGCATGCCCTCACTCGGCGAACGGTGCGAGCGACTGATCCTTGAAAAAGAAGCAAGGAAGGTTTTGGATATTGAGTGGCCGTCTAAGCATTTGCCTGTCGCACTCTTTATGGACGTAACTAACCAGCAGGAACAATTGGAAGGGTTGCAGTTCCAAGTGACCACGGATCCATTGACAGGCGCACTCAATCGGAAGGGGTTTTAGTCGACCATTCAGAGGATTGACGCACTGCAAACACGGGATTACACCGTGTTCTTCATGGACATGAACGGGTTTAAGGCAGTGAACGACCGTTATGGACATGGCGCTGGAGACACATTGCTGAAAGTGACCGCTCAGCGATTCCGGGATGCGATGTCGCCGGAGAATTTCGTGGCGCGATTTGGTGGAGATGAGTTTGCGATCCTCATTCCTCGAAGGCTTAGCCATGAAGAAGCGATTGCCGTTCGCGAAATTATCGAGACAACGTTGATCGATAAAATCGATGTCGGTGCTGCGTTGGTGCAAATGGGTGTGGCTGCGGGTTTTGCAATCCCATTGGATGAATATGAATCCCGAGAATCGATTCTCGATCGCGCCGATCATGACATGTACGATCGCAAGATGTTTCTCAAGAGGAATGGGTTAGCGGTGAGGTCACGAACTGAAGCGACGCTTGAGATTGCTGCCATGGATCGATAGCGCTTTTCGCAAGGCGTAGCAACGATTTTTATAGCGAGCTATCCCAGGTATGGTTTCATGTGTGATCGCTACGGCGGATGCCTCGGGATAGATGATACAAGATGATTCCTGCAGCGACGCTTACGTTGAGCGAATCGGTTCCGAGTGACATGTCGATTCGAACACCATCGCTCGATGCTTCGATGATTTCGCTGGGCAAGCCGTGGGCTTCATTTCCGAGCAGAACTAACGTCGGCCCCGTACGGTGGGCCGAACCTAATTCAACACTGGCCGGGCTCAAACAAGCCGCAAAGGAACGGGCTTGATTGTGATGAAAATCTGCCAGCGTCTCTAACGGCCTGTCGCACTGGTAAAAATGCAGTTTGAAGGCGTTGCCCATCGAGACACGTAAGACGCGACGTGCGAAAGGGTCAACGCATTCCGGACCAAGCAAGATGTCTTGGATGCCCAGCGCTGCGCAGGTTCGGAGGATTGAGCCCATATTTTCGGGGTCTTGGACTCCGATTAAAAAGACTCCCGTCCAATCGCTATTCAGTTCACGACCTTTCCATAGCTTGGCCGTCGGGCGAAATCCGCAGGCCAAGTACCCTCGGTGAAAATGGAATCCTATGAGTTGTGAGATCGCGTCGGAGCCGACCACCAAGATGCGGCCGCTTTCCGGGAGCCATGTCTTGGCTTCGTCGAGGAACTTTTCATCGACCAAGATCGATTCCGCTTCCAAGGGGCTTGCGACGAGCCTGGCTACCAAGGGTTTGCTCTCCGCGATGAATCGGCCACTGAATCGGGTCAAGTTGGTCGTGCGGAGATGACGGTAAGGGTCCAAACGTGGATCGTTAATGTCAGCAATACGCTCGATGGTCATTTAGATTTCCGGACCGAGAGTCTTTCTGAGCCGACCGCCCAGCTATCGTTACCGTACACATATGCGGAGATAATGTACCTGCCTTTTGATGTCGCGGGAATTGCTATGTCCAGACTGAACGGACCTGCGCCCACCGATTGTTCATGACTGGACACCAGCAAGTCATTGGAGCGTTCGTACGTGCGTTGCATGGCTTCGTGCTGTTCGGTGGTCCCGCGGTAGGAATTTAATGGAGCCACACCCTCGGGCAGTCGATCACGGACGAGAGTTAATTCCACGCGAAGCTGTCCTGCTAGTGGTGATGTGCCGGTCACGTGAAGAATCGAGTCCGCAGTTGCGACCTTTTCGATCTGTAGCTGAATTCTCTCCGGATACGGAATCCGCAAAAGAGGATCCCCGAGCAAATTCATGAGCCGTACATGCTCTCGCCGTTCCTGCACCAGTTCATGATTTCCAGGGCTGAGCGCTCTGGCCATTTCCGTAATGATTTTCTCGTAGCGTTTACGGATGTCCAATCGCTTATGGCTAGTGTCCTCAACCGATTCGGATTCGCTCTTGAGATCCGGTACAGGCGTTTCGTCTGATACCCAGATTCGGCGTTTGGCTTGCAGTACCACATCACCTAAGGTTGGTATTTCGTCTCGAAAGCAACCGTTAATCATTTCGCTGGCCAGCTGGCTCAGGCCATAAGGCATCGTAACTCTCGAACCGGCAATTACGGCGATAGGACCGTCGGGTTGCCCGAGCAAGCGTTCGGAGAAACAATCGACGTTGGCATCGTACGCACCCGTAAAGCACGCTAGCATGATAGCGATTGGGGGCCGCTTTTGGATTTGGAATCGCTTTGCGTCGGTTGATTTGGCAATTGGAAGCCACTGCTCGCCGACTTGGAAGTAATCCAACTCGGTGACAGCACCATGGCCGATGTATACCCAGAAGAGACCGCCTTTATTGATACGGTCGATGTAGCTCTCACGAATCGCTAGCGGGTTCGGACAGTAATTGCTCGTACAGCTGGCGTACGTCGTGTTCAAATGGAAGTGATCCGGAATCCCTTCGGTTAGGAAGCGGCGAGTCACAGTCTCGATAGCTGCATCGGCGATCATTCCAAACCCACCGACCCCAGCAGTGACATGGACTGTGTCGTTCCATGGACCGGGAGGAATGGCTTCGTAGGCAATGCTTCGTCGTAGCATTCGGGACAATTCCGTTGGGGTTTGGGCGGGGAGGCGACCAACGGCCAGATCGGGACATCCATCGTCGTCCAGGTCTCCAAAAATTGCATCGGTGCACAAATTGGGAGTTGTCATTCCAGAAAGCCGGATAGAAGTATCGAGAACGATGCCAGGAGTTAGAGTTTCAATGCGTTTCTCCTTCGTCCCCGGTTTCGATGCATCGGGATCGACTTCGCGAGCGACATCGCCGCACAGCAATATCGCGGAAGCTTTCGGGGAGCATTTCGAAGCAGCTTTAAGGATTTCGATGTGCTGCTGCGAAGCTGTGGGTTGCGAATCGACTTCGACGATCCGATATTCCCGGGACCGATAACTCGCCCATTCCGCGATTGCGCTGGACCATCCTTTGGGGCGGACGACAATCACAGACGACTTCACAAGCGATTTTTCTTGTGATGGAAGTGGGTCAGCCTGAGCAGCCATTTGCGCTAGCAGTTCCGTCATGAACAGGCCAGCCAACAGTCCTGCGAGCGCCGCGATCCTTGCCATGCGAAACCCCATTGTCCATTCCTTGAATCTCTGAGAGTTACTAAGCTCTCTACTGCGGAACCCAGCAACGGTATGATCAACATGAACCAAGATTCGTATCGAGGTGAATCTTAGCGCCTGCGTTTTTCGACTTGGCCCTTCATGAACGCGAGTCCTTCTTTGGCCAATCGGAGTTCGCTGTCGAACATTCTACGCCAAATCCGGGTAGCTGCAGCCAGTTCGGGTAGAGCCAGTCCAAACGCTTCGATCACCAACCATCCGTCGTAGCCGATCTCTTGGATAGCGTCGAAGTTTTCATCCCAGCGGATATTTCCAGCGCCGGGCGTGCTTCGGTCATTCTCACTGATATGGATGTGGCAGAGCATGTCCTTGATGTCAGTGAATGCCTTGCGTATGTTCTTTTCTTCGATATTGCTGTGGAACGTGTCATACATCATTCGGCAATTCGGATGGTTGACTTGTCGGCAAAACTCGGCCGCATCGGCTTGTGCGTTTAGGAAATAGCACTCGAAGCGATTCAATGGTTCCACGCCTAGCATGACGCCAACCTTGGCAGCGTGTTCGGCAGTTTCTCGCATGCTGTCGATACCCCACTTCCATTCGTCATTAGTGCGCCCGCTCCCTGAAAAATAGCCAAGCGCAGAATGGTATGGGCCCACGATGGTTTGAACCCCAGCAGCGGCGCAGCAATCCAACGTTTTTTTGTTGGCGTCAACACCCTTGCGTCGGACCGATGGATCAGAACTAATCGGATTGTCATCTGCGTTTCGAACGGTAACGCCTGTGCGTTCCAGTCCTATCGCATCGAGTTGTTTTCCCCATGCTGCATAATCGAGATCGAGATTGAAGACGGGGAGTTCAACCCCGTCATATCCAAACTCTTTCAGCTTTTCGAGTACTGGGATCAAACCATCGTTCAGTTCGCCAGACCAGAGCAACAAGTTCATCCCGTATTTCATGCTTAACTCCAAAACTCAACGTAAGTGGGGAATGCTTATTTTCGCGTGTCACCGTCCGGGCGAGGTTGTCGAGACGACAAAGCTCGGGGAAATGCTATCGACCAACGATTTTCGGCCCCGTCCCGGACTCGTCAGCGTACCGGGTGATCAGACACGATGCAAGCTACACGCCATACAGGCAACTCGCAACGCAAACGGCGTGAGATGCAAGCGGTTTGTGTGATCCGTGAGAGAGTACATGCGTGGCCTGCGCCCTGACTAGGTACGCTGCCCAATGGGTACCCACTCGAAGATTTTAACTAGGTTTAAACGGAGTCGCAGTCATGGGGGGCCATCGTCGGGGTCGGCTGATGGTGGTTCGTCGAGGGTGATAGCGACCGATCCATAGGAGAAAAGTTCATGGCATAGGCGAGCAACATC
>VGZN01000070.1 GCA_016872635.1 Planctomycetota bacterium
CGGAAGTACTGCCGTGATCCAATCCATCGGTGAGAATCGATTCGCAATCGGGTATAGTGGTGTCGGGTTCAAGACATCATCGGTCAAGGCACTGTCGTTGTCAGCTAAAGCGGACGGCAAGGCATTCGCTCCCACTGGGGATAATGCGTACAGCGGCGATTACCCGCTCGCCCGTTATCTGTCCCTCGCGGTCAATGTAAAGCCCGGGACAAAATTGGACCTTGTCCGCCGCGAGTTCATCCGGTTTATTTACAGCAAGGAAGGTCAAGAGTTGGTCGCGAAGGAAGGTTCCTTCCCGATCGATGCCAAGACGGCAGCCAAAGCGTTGAAGCTCGCGGGTATTGATCCCTAACAGTTTGTTGCGTTGTCCGTTGTATCCTTTCTGACAAGACCTCTCTGTTGTGAACTTGAAGCCTGGTAATGAACCGACCTTGATACGGCGAAATCGGGCTTCGTCGCGTCTCGTGATTTGGTCGGATCGCATTGCCAAACAAGTCATCACCATCGGTGGTATCGGCACGATCCTGGTTGTGCTGATGGTGGTTGTGGTTTTGTTCGGCAATGTTGCGCCGCTGTTTCGACCGTCTGCGATCGAGCCCTTGTCCGATTTCAAAACGGGTCCGGAGGGGGATTTACCCAGCGCGATTTTAGCGATTGGCATGGACGAGTACGCAGAGATTGTCTGGAGTTTGCAAGCCGACCATAGCATCCTCATCCGCTCAGTTTCATCCAACGGGGTCCTGGGGAAATACTCCCCCGAGAACTGGGATGGCCAGCATCGCATCACTGCGGTCTGCGTCGAGCCGAGCAACACGAGCATGATCCTCGGCTACTCCGACGGCTCGATTCGGCCCGTCAGCATACCATTTCAGACAAGCTTTCTCTCCATGTCCCAATTGGACCCATCGCTCGCCGAACGGATTGCGCTCGGCCCTGTAATGCTTGAGAACGCAGTCCATCGGAAAACTTCGGAAGGCCTTGTGCGCCGGGTTCGAGTCGAGGATGTCGTTTTTCACGACAAAGTCCCCGTCTTCGAAACTCCCATCGAACACTTGGATTGGAAAGTTAGCAGTGACACCTCCGGATTCAGCGATTCGAGCGTCTCGGTGTGGGGCGCTTCATCCGTATCGCAAGTCGCGTTGGGCACGATCAAGCAACAAGCGGTCGGTTTCTCAGGTGACACCAAGCAAGTGATCGAAACGTGGAAAAACACGTCCCAGGTGATCGAAGTGCAGGGAACGAGTCCCAACGCCACCGATAACGCAACCACCCCTGGAGCAACTGCCGATCAAGCATTTGCTGATCATTCAAGCACCGTTCAGGCGAGCGCGCTTCCAGCGAGTGCAGAGCAGGCAATGGCAAAACGTTCGAGTAGGTGTCGAGGCGTGATGGTCTCGAACTCGGGTGACTCGATCCAATCGATCGATACGGTGGGGCGCATCGTGCGATGGAAACCCAACGGCGAGAGCTCGTCGAATGGAGGCTCGGCGGACCCTGGCTCTTCAAGCCCTGCATCGCCGAGTAGCCTGGAGATGGGGCAATCGTTTTTGACCATGGCGGGGACGCTGAGTGAGCCGAGCCAAGCGGTTCCGTTGTTAGGCCGTACGACATGGATGGTTGGTAGTACGGATGGGTCTGTCGAAGCGGTTGCGTTCACTTCGACCGACCAAGGACAAGAGCACTTTTCGATCCATCGCATGCAATCCGAAGCGTCACCGATCGTATCGATGGGGGCTTCTCCCTCGCAACGCGTTGTCGCGGCTCTACACTCGTCCGGGAATTTGCGGCTACAGCATGTGACGACTGAAAGGGAGTTGGTGAACTGGCAATTCTTTGATCCGAGTGGATTCGATACCCCGAAGGATGTTGATTGGCGGTTGTGCTTTTCTCCGAATGGAAATGTGATCGGTGGTTTTCGAGCGAACGAAATCAAATTGTTGAAGTTGGATGTAGCTTATCCTGAGAGTTCCCTCTTTGCATTTTTTAGCCCGATTTGGTATGAGGGGTACACGAAGCCGCAGCACATATGGCAGAGCAGCACTGGGAGCATCGAGGGGGAGACTAAATTTGGGCTTTGGCCGTTGATCTTCGGGACGTTGAAAGCGACTTTCTATTCGATGTTGATCGCGGCTCCGATCGCTATTTCCGCAGCTATTTACGGTAGCGAGTTCATGAGCCGCCGATGGAGATTGCGATTCAAGCCATTGATCGAATTGATGGCGAGCGTCCCGAGCGTGGTTCTCGGGTTCATCGGGGCGATGGTTTTTGCGCCGATCCTTCGAGATTCGCTTGCATGGATTCTGCTGTCAGGGATTCTCACCATCGTCATGTTTCTGTTCGCTGCCCATCTGTGGAATTTGCTCCCGACCAAGCAGTCGATTCCATTGCGACGGTTTCGATTGCCGTTAATGTTTTTGGTTGCTCCATCCGCGATCGGGATCGCTTGGCTGATGTCCGACACGATCGAGAACTGGCTTTTCGGCGGTTCGATGTTGATATGGTTGTCGAGCGACAGCATGACACCTTGGCCGGGTTGGTTCCTGCTATCGATACTCCCGATGGGATTGCTGGTCCTTTGGTTCCACACGACCCGAGTCAGTCCATGGATTTCAACGAGGCCGGGTGGTATTTGGTACACGGCGCTCGGAGAATTGCTTTTATTCTTCGGGAATTGCGCAGTCACATTGCTGCTTTGCGCGGTTGTCGCAACGGTCCTTTCGAGTTTGGGTTGGGACGCGCGAGGGACATTTCTCGGCCCGTACCAAGAACGGAACGCGTTGCTCGTCGGAGGCATTTTAGGCTTTGCGATTATCCCGCTTATCTACACCCTCGCCGATGATGCGTTGCAGAGCGTTCCTCAGCATCTTCGGAGCGCATCGCTCGGATGCGGCGCGACTGTTTGGCAAACGACGGTGCGGGTGGTGGTTCCGACGGCGATGAGCGGATTGTTCAGCGCGCTGATGATCGGGTTCGGTCGGGCCATCGGTGAGACGATGGTGGTGTTGATGGCTGCCGGAAACACGCCCCTGGTCGAGCTCAATCCATTCAATGGGTACCGAACCTTATCGGCAACACTCGCGACCGAATTGCCCGAAGCGGCCCGCGGATCGATCCATTACCACACTCTATTTTTGGCCGCGTTACTCCTTTTCTCGTTCACGTTGGTCGCAAATACGCTCGCTGAGTGGGTTCGACTTCGATTCCGAAAGCGAGCGTATCAGTTATGACGCGAGCCATCCCGGAACGACGCAAGACCAGTAGCTTGAAAGCCCAAGGGGAGCCGATGATTTGGCTCACCGGCGGGATGTTCGCCATCGCTTGCTCGATGATCCTTGGGTTGTTGGCATTGGTCCTCTACCAAGGACTCTCGACGCTTTGGCCTCGTCCGTACTCGATGTATTCGACCCTCGGAAACGAGTTGGTGGGTGGCGAGTTGCAAGGGAACAACGAGTATGTCTTGAGTGGCCAAACGCTCGAGGATCTGGACTCGAACACACGAGTGCGAGCCGAAGCGCTGCTGGATGGCGCATCGGAAATCAAATCGAGGCGGTTGTATCTGCGAACTGGTAACTTCGAACTGACCAACCGGCACTTTACTTTCTTACCGACCATTGCACTCTCGAATGACAAACCGCTTCAACCGAAATCGATTTGGTTGTTGGAACGCCGGGAATGGGGAAATTTATACGGTTTTCCCAAGTCCCTATCGTGGACCGAGGCCGATGCATCCAACATCGCCGAGCTTGTTCAAAAAGCGATGCATGAGGCGGAGCAACTCAACCATAAGATCGAGTTGGAAAAACGTAAATTAGAGCGGATCGATCGAACGATTTCCAATGCGCGTTTGGATATCCGCCGAACCGAACTCGCCGAGAAGATCGAGTTGCAGATGACGCTTGACCAAGCCACTTCGGAAGCGATGGAAGGGAGCGCCGGTGGATCAGCGGTTGCGATTGAAAAGCTTCCCGCGTTGCAGGGGCTGTCCCCACGAGCTGCCAGGACCATCGCCAATCTGATACGCACGACCCTTGATTCGGAACCCCAGTTGATTGCGATCAACGAACGGATCGCGACTTTGGAAGATGAACGCCGCGGACGATCGGTGGTGATGCAAACCCCGGTCATGGACAACCTCGGTACTGTCGACATCCCACCGGACCAGTGGACTTCTGCGGGAGGTATTGCGTCCTCTGAGGGCAAATCCGCTGAGGGCAAATCCTCTGAGGGCAAATCCACAGCAGGACTGCCTCAAGTGGTCCAGGACGCGATTGGGACGAGCGATGCAGTCAATCAAGTTTTTGAAACAGTTTCGCTAGGGCCTCGGCAATGGTTGGTTTCCGCGCAGCATGATAGCAAGCCACCCGTCTATTTTTGGGCGGTGCAAGAGAACGGAGCATCAACATCGGTTTATGGCATGCGCGAGCATCCGGTCTTGATCGCCGATATTGTTCGTTTAGTGCAACCGAACCGATTGAGTTGGATGGGACGGTGTGGCGTTTATATCAGCCGCTGGTTGGAGTTCCTATTTGGCCAACCGCGCGAAGCGGGCGTGGAAGGTGGATTCTTTCCGGCAATCTGGGGAACCATCGTCATGACACTAGTGATGTCGTTGGCGGTGATGCCGTTTGGAGTGTTGGCGGCCCTTTATATGCGTGAGTACGCATCCAGCGGATGGTTGCTCAGTTTGATTCGGATCAGCATCAACAATCTCGCTGGGGTCCCGAGCATCGTGTACGGCGTTTTTGGGTTGGCGTTTTTCTGCTACACGATCGGTGGCTACATCGACGGTGGGCCGGTCAAGGCAGGATTTGAACCGTGGCCGAGTACCGTTTGGTTCTCCGCATTTGCGGGACTTGCTGTTACCGGTCTCGTCGCGTTTGGTGTTTCGATCTTGAGCGGTCCACGCGATCGACGCGAAGGAACCGGGCGATTGATCTTGGGCGCATTGGCGGGACTACTGTGGATCGCCACCCTCGTCGGCATGGTTATCCTGCTGGCCAAGATCCCGTTTTTCAGCGGGCTCTATCAAGCTCAACTCCCGAACCCGACCTTTGGCAAAGGGTGCTTGCTTTGGGCAGCCTGCACGCTGGCGCTTCTTACCTTGCCGGTGGTCATCGTCGCAACGGAGGAAGCCCTCGCCGCTGTCCCCAACTCACTGCGCGAGGGATCCTATGCGTGTGGGGCTGGCAAGTGGCAAACCATCCAGAGGATCGTGTTGCCATATGCTCGACCTGGGATCATCACTGGATTTATTTTGGCGATGGCACGAGGGGCTGGAGAAGTAGCACCGATGATGCTGGTGGGAGCAATTCCATTAGCGACCGAGTTGCCCTTGGACCTGGATTTCCCGTTCCTGCATGGGTCCAGATCGTTCATGCATCTTGGGTTTCAGATTTACTCCTTGGGCTTTCAGAGTCAGAATAGCGAAGCGGCCAAGCCGATGGTATTCACAGCGACGCTGTTGTTGCTGGTATTGGTGACGTTATTGAATTTGACGGCGATCTGGTTGCGGGCCAGCCTTCGCAAACGTTTTCAAAGCAGTCAGTTTTAACGTCGCGTGTCCTTTTGGGGTCGCGAATCCTCGCAGTTGGCAATACTCCGACCGTAAACCATTCTCCGAAGCAAAACCTCTCGTCATGAACCGATTGAAAGCGATCGCCGAAGGCCAACCGATTGAGTCGGTATACCACGATGAGGTGCTTGCGCGTGAAGCGGTGCTGACGATCAAAGATTTCAATCTTTATTACGGTCGCAAGCAAGCGCTCTACAACATCAGTATGCCGATCGCGCGCGGGATGGTGACGGCGTTGGTCGGGCCGAGCGGATGCGGAAAATCAACGTTGCTTCGGAGCGTCAACCGGATGAACGATTTGATCGACTCGGTGAGTATCGAAGGGGATATGTTGCTGGGGAATGAGTCGATCTTTGCCTCCGGGGTGGATGTGATCCAACTGCGAAAGCGGATGGGCATGGTGTTTCAAAAGCCTAATCCGTTCCCGATGAGCATTTTTGAGAATGTGGTTTATCCGCTCCGTATCGATGGCGAGCGGGACAAGAATCGACTGATGCAGGTGTGCGAGCACTCGCTACGTGGAGCCGCCCTTTGGGACGAAGTGAAAGACCGACTGCATGAGTCGGGGCTAAGTTTGTCGGGTGGTCAGCAGCAGCGTCTGTGCATCGCGCGAGCGATCGCCAGCGATCCCGAAGTGCTGTTGCTGGACGAGCCGTGTTCGGCCCTTGACCCGATCGCGACGAGCAAAATCGAAGATTTGATCGAGAAACTCAAAGGGGATTACTCGATCCTGATCGTGACTCACAACATGCAACAAGCCTCCCGGATCAGCGACCACACAGCGTTTATGTATTTGGGCCGGTTGGTGGAGCTCGGGGTCACCTCGTCGATCTTTACCCGTCCGAAATTGAAAGAGACCGAAGACTACATCACGGGCCGTTTTGGGTAGAATCCAGGGATTGGATTTTTGTCTCGATCCCGGAAAAGAACAGCTCATGACCAACGCATCGACGGACGCAACGCCAGCGTCCTTGCTTCGCACCATCTGTGGGGTGCAAACCCATGTCACGTTTGCCGACACGGCAGCAAATCTGGATCGGATGCTGACCTGGCTAGCGCATCCCGACGTCCAAGGCGCCGATTTGGTCGTATTCCCCGAGTGCATGCTGACCGGCTATTGCTTTGCAAGTCTCGAAGAAGCGATCCCGCATGCGCAATCGATTACAGGACCAGCGATCGAAGCGATCGCTAAGATTTGTCGAGAGAAGTTGCTATTTGTCGCGTTTGGGATGCTGGAAAAGACGCTGGACGGAAAGGTCTACAACAGCTGCCCGTTGGTGGGACCCGACGGTGTAGTTGCCAATTATCGCAAGGTTCATCTTCCGTTTTTGGGGATCGATCGCTTTGTCACCCAAGGGGAAAATCAGTACCGCGCGGTAGATGCCAATGGAATGCGCGTAGGAATCCACATTTGCTACGACGGCGGGTTCCCTGAGTCGTCTCGCTGCTTGGCCCTTGATGGAGCTGATCTATTGCTGTTGCCAACCAACTGGCCGCCGGGAGCGGATACGTTTGCAAAGTACTTACCGAATGCGCGGGCGCTTGAAAACAACGTCTACTTCATGAGTGTGAATAGGGTCGGGACGGAGCGTGGATTTCGGTTCATCGGGAGCAGTCGGATTTGCGATCCGAATGGAAATCCCCTTGCTGATGCACCGCACGAAGAGGAATCCATTCTCATGGCGACGATCAATTTGGCGAAAGCCAGGAACAAGCGATTGATACGCGTCCCACGCGAGCATGTGATCGACCGATGGGCTGATCGAAATCCTGAGTATTACGGCAAGATCGTCGAGCCGCATCAGCTCAAGCGGGTAATTGAGTAAAGGGGCTAGGGCTAGTTGCTAGTGGTGATAGAAGAGTCAACGGCGGGTCGCGAGTGCCGGCCAAGCAGGGAACCCGTTATTCGCCCGACTTACGCTTATCCATTGCTGTTGCTGTCCGTTGTTGCCTCCACTGGCCTTGAGCCAGTGGAGCTACGACTGGGAGCTACCAACGCTGCGCCCAAATAACATATTGGAATTACGCCCCAGCGCGGAGGAGTTTGTCGTCACCTCCGCAGTTTGCGCTCATTACTTGCTTAGGCTTGCTAACTATCGGCCTTTGGAATCTCGTTTGGCCTGAACTCGCTTCCCTTTACCAGAGACGTGGCCTGCGATGTTCGAGGTTCGGTTCGAGATTGCGGCGCGGTTCGCTTTGGCTTTGCCAGCGAGTTGAGTTCGCTGCGCTGTTGTGCTTGGCTTGACCTTGGTCGAAGCGGCTTTTGCGGGTACCGGTTTCGATGCGGATGCGGCAGCAGCCGGGCCTTCCTTTGCGGCTCGAGCGGCCGCTGTTTTCACGAGTGCCGCTTTGGTTGCCGCTGCCTTGGCAGCAGTTGTTTTCTTCACGGGAGCCGACTTGGGCTTGGCCTTTTTCGCGGTCTTGGCAGCGGCTGACGCAGCAGGTTTAGCAGCAGTCTTTGGTGCTGGCGCAGCGACTGCGTTGATCGATTGTTTGGTGCGATGGAGGTCCTTCTTCGTCGTTTGGCGTGCGACCCGGGCGGCTTTAGCGCGGACCGTCGCGGATGGCTTTGAGGTCGTCGGAGCGACGGTCGGAACGGATTCCATGGCTTTTAAACGAGCTTCGAAAGTAGCCAGCGTTTCCTTGAGCAAGTTTTGTTTTGCATGCGAGCGTGAATCAAGATCTGGCGAATCTGATTTGCGGCTCTCTGTTCGGGATTCGGATCCCGAGAGCCCCTGCCACTTGTCGGTCAACTTGCGAGCATTGGCAGCATGTTTCTTCAATTCGGCAAGTGACAGCTTCTCCAGTGCCGGTGATTGGCTAGCGACGACGAGTGCCAATTCCGACTTGGTGCATAGGCTGCGGACTTCATCATGGGACAAGGACATCAAACTGCTCCTGAAAAGTTGGTGGAACCGATGGGTGTAAAATCAAGGACAAGCGATCCGCTGCATTCTGACATGCAGCGCCATCGCGATGCTTAAGCGTAGCGAGAACCGTGAACTGCAGCAATGAAGAGTTGGCGATTCGGACCGTGAGATCCTTCTAAAATCGTCGTTTAGTTGGCGTCGAGTTTCAGCGGTGGAATCCCATTGCGAATCGCCCAAACGGCTGCCGCTGTTCGGTCGGCCGCCTTGATCTTTCGAAGCACGTTTTGAACGTGCTCCTTGACCGTCTCCAAACTGATCTTGAGTGAGTTGCTTATCTCCCGGTTACTCAATCCCAGCGATAAATGGACCAGAATCTGTTGCTCGCGCCGAGTCAATGGCGTTTCAAGCGGTGAGGCGGGTGATAAATGGTTCGACAGATAACGTTTCGCAGTCGTTACCATCGAGTCCTCTAAACGCTCTCCGCGTTTGAGTGATTCGCACGTTATTAAAAGCTTGGAAACCGGCTGTCGTTTGAATACAAATTCCCAAACATTGTTTGCGGAAGCGCGGGCGACGTGAGTTGGATTCTCGTTGTAGCAATAAAGAATGAGATTCACATTTGGATAGTCGAGACTGATGTCTTGCCAGGCCTCTAATACATCCTCACCCTTGATTCGTACTTCTGAAATAATCGCATCGCATGCATGATTTTCAAGGATAGGACGCAGATCCGAGAGATCTACTAACTCGCCGATACACTCAATAGAATGTTGTCTCAACGCATGACTAATACCCTGCACACACATAGGGTTATCGTCTATGCAACAGATGCGTAGCGACATAACTACAACCTAAACAGTTGCCCGAAGGCACGGTCCAAAAAAGATGCTGGCGGGAAAAGGTCTGCCGAGACGCTTATGGTGTGGCGGGTCGAAAATCCCAAAGGGGTTTTGGGTTTGAGCGAACTCAACCGGCGGTCTCGGAGACTCGATAGTTTAACAAAGAATCACTGCAGCGAAGGCTAGCTTTTCCTGATTTTCTATGGCCCTTTTCCAACTTTCTGGAGGCCTATCATCAGGGAACTAAAGCTTCGGTTCCGTAGTGGGGGTTATGGAAACTCGACAACGATATCATCATCTTTTCGGCGAATTCGGATCCCCGATGCCTCGGATAGTTTGGCGATGATCTCATCCGTGGACGCTTGTTCGAACCGGATATCGATCTCCTTTCGAGCCAATTGGGGGGGGAGTTTGGGTAGGGATAAGCGAAGCGAAGATTGCGTCGCGAACCCTTCAAGGATCCGCTGGAATTCCCCTCGGTAGGTACCCGTATAGCGTTTCAAATTTCGGTCGACCGACCTCGTTTTTTTCGGTTCCCATTTCGGGGCCAAGTACGCGACCAAGTCCCAATGGGCTCGCGGGGGGGCTGTAATTCGCCATGTGGTTGGGGAGACTTCATCCCGTCGCGAGACATCGGCTCTCGGCCAACGCTCTCGCCATTCCTTCCATCGTTCACGACCGACTTTCTCAATTTCGTCCCGATAATCCCAATCCACATCAGAAGAAGCTGTATCCATTCGGAGCGGAGCGATCTGAAATAACGCGCTATCTCCAGCAACGGGCTGCAACACCCGATTGAATCCACACAACAAAGTAACGGCGATCGCAGCGGGCGAGGTATTTTGAAACCGAGCTGCTCGCCAGATATCCTCGACGGCGTTGGCCTGTTCCTGGCCGGCATCGGGCTGGAGATCCCCTGGGCTAAGTCCATGCTTTGGGCCGAAGCCATCCACCCTCGACCGGTCGGAATCCGCGAAAAGCCGCGGGTATTTTTTGCAGTAAGAATCCCAAATCTGGGTGAATCTTGCTCCATTGTCCCAGCCAAAATCGGTCGTGTCCGCGCGCCAAGCCATTGGCGTTGAACTCGCTTGAAGCAACTTCCAGTAAGCGACTTCAACGCTCTCTGAGTTCTCTTTAGGAACGATCGCAATGACGTGATCATAGATCGCTGTACCAGCTTGCAGTTGTTCCGCCACCTCGTCGATCGCCGCGAAAAGTGTTCTGTCGTCTCGAGGTAAAATCGCGATTTCTTGATCGGACGGAATGGACCTGTCCAACCAAATCGAAACTTCGTATCGCAGCGAGATCTCACGCAACCAATCGTGAATGGGGATCGCATCGCCGGAACCTCGGTAGGGACTCTTGAGGCGACTAGCTAAGGCAATCGCTTGTGGTGTTCGATACGGATGTGTCGAGGAAGCATTCGATGATCGAACCGATGTAGTAAGCGAACTCTGTGCCGATGGCTGTGCGGTTGGTTGCGAAGGTGGTTGCCCCCATGCCGTTCCAATTATGATTGAATGACAGCAAATCAAAATGATGCTAAACGCGCCGAGGCGAGTGGATCGATTTGGAGTTGCAATGAGGTCGACTGTCAAGCGCATTTATGGTCTCTTTCCATCAGTCCGTTTAGATGATTGCGATCCCGCGCTCTTGTGACTAGAGTGGATACTATCGTGAAAGGAGAAACCCTTCCGTTGTGTTGCAACGGCTTACGGTTTGAAACCTTTGGTCCCGCAACCCACTTACTGCAGCTTAACGTCGAAATCATGCGAACTGAAATACCGAAGCTGCAAAAAATCTTTGATGCGTACTCCGTGCATCGAGCCGAAGGGGGGGCGAAGCACGAGAGCCAAGTGACTGACGAAGGCCGATTGGGAGTGGATGCGGGATGCTATCGGGATTGGTCCCAACGCATCGAAGCGATATACAACTCGCATACGCTTTGTCGAATGCTCCATTCTACGGATTCTCGAACGCGGCAGGCAGCAGCTTGGGGATTGGGACTGATCGGCGATGAGATCGCATTGGACGCACTCGGACCTTGTTTGCGTGACCCGTTTCGTGGAGTGAGAACCGCGGTGGATGAAGCTCGCAGGACAGTTTTGGCCCGGACGCAAAGCCCTTGGCACCGGGAGATGGCACAAAACATCGAGGACTTATTGGCCCGTGCTCGGCTTGGCGAAGCGTCCCATTTGGCGGATCTGCTGGTGGAAGAAACCGAATCCCGATCCGATGCGTTCATGCTAAGGGCGTGGGTAAGGTTCAGCAACCAGAGGATGGATTGGGCCGCCGACGACTGCAAAAAGACGTTGTCGATCGACCCGTTTTGCTATCGAGCGTGCGTGGCGTTGGGCCAATGCTTCTGGCACCAGAGCCGCGATGCGGCTGCTCGTGAATGTTTTCTGGAAGCCGCCAGGTTGTACCCCGATTGGGAACCTGCCTATTCCGCGCTTCGGAGCATGCAGCGTAGCCGTTCATTGGCTTGATAGGCCGAGCTATTGGTGTGGAGGATCCGATCCCATGCGACGTCAGTAATCACATCGCACCGGAAATCAACGCTTACCGCCAGGGTGTCCCGGCAGGGAGTTGGTTGGCAGTGGAGACGTTTCCACCGGAAGGTTGTTCGGTCACGGTAAATTCCGCCCAGATCGGCATATGATCCGATAGCTGGAGAGCTTCATCGGTATTGATCTTGAACAGATCCATCACATCCAACACACCGGCGCGTCCGGTGAACTCGTTCGTAAGATCTCGATCGAAGAGTATGTTGTCATAGATTTCGGTGCGTCGTGTATTGGTGGGTTGGTCCCGAATAATCCAGTAGATGCCAGGCATTTGCCCTAACGGGCCAAACTTGGATGGGGCAGCATTCAAATCCCCCATCAGCAAGACATCGTCTTCTCCCGCCGTAGCCCATTCGTATTCCCGCACTGCTTTGAGGACCGTATGCATCACCGGTAGTTCCTGCTTGACCTCGCCTGGATCGGTATGAATGTCCATCAACGAGAACGAGAAAGGTCGATAGCCTTGGGGAACGCGCGTCAGAAAGCGGGCCACCAACGGTTCTCGGTGGAGCAGATCTGCTTTGTCGTCGACCGTGTAGGATGCTTCGGGGCTAGAGAGCAAACGGTTTGAATCGTAAATGTACGCATACTGCTCTTTGGAGACGGTTCGACCCAATCGCGGTCCGAGGATGTAATCGTATCGGGCTCCGTTGGCGTTGATGTACTTGAGCAATTGGGGCAAGACGGTTTGGTCGGTAGCGCGGACCTCTTGGATCGCCACCACATCGAACATTCCGATGATCGAAGCCAAACGCTGTGCTGTTTTCGGATTGGTGACTTTTTTCTCACCGAATGCTTGGATATTGAAGCTGGCGATTAAGATTGTTTGCGGTGAACGAGCAGGCAAGCCGACGGGCCTAATGTCTGATGGTCGGGAGGAAACCAGTTGCCCGGATACTTGCCCCGGCAATGGATTGTTGCTGGCTGCAGTTGTGGCACTGGTTCCACCCGCAGAGTAGCCACCCGCAGAGTAGCCACCCGCAGAGTAGCCACCCGCAGAGTAGCCACCCGCAGAGTAGCCACCCGCGCTGGGCGTATTATTTGCGGTTGCCGAGTTGGCCGCTGATACGGGACGCCCTGGGAACGTACCGTTTCCGGTGACTGTTCCAGTTGGACCGGCGGTTCCATTAGCCACGGCCTCGGCCGAGGGATCGCCTTCGATATCACATCCCGGAATGGCTACCAGGCCCAGCAGGAGCGTTCCTAAGAGCAACGCTCGCCAAGTCCAGATTCCGATCGCCCATCGCAGAACCATCCCCTCGCCTCCATGCTTGGGTGCTTCATTCCTACTTTCGTTGGAAATCTTTACAATCTTTAGAGTTTGGGCACAACACAGATTCCGAAACGCCAAGTTTCCAAGAGGTTAAGCGTTCGGAGAACCAGTTCCAACAACCAACATCGACGCGATCGATCCACCTCAAGTTGGCAATTGCGATCACGAGTTAGAAAATGCATTAGTTCATGAAAATTGATTTGCTGATCACAGAACTGAACACTGGGGGGGCGGAACGTTGTTGCGCTTCGCTCGCCTCCTACTTGGTCTCGCGCCAGCATTGTGTTCGGCTATTCTCGCTTGGGCCGGCACCTATGCCTCCACGCGATGCCTTGATCAAGGAATTGCATCACCTATCCGAAGCCTGCCGCTCGGCCCTCGCCCAAGGGACCTCGGGCGGTTCGCTCGATCTTCACTTTCTTAACGCCAACCACTGGAGTTCATTTCTTTCAGTGCGGAAGCAATTGAAAGGATGGGTTCGTTCATCCCCTCCCGACGTGGCTCAATCGTTCCTGTGGCATGCAAATCTCGTTGCCGCCTCGGTTTATCCGAAATTCGATGTGCCGTTATCGGGCGGAGTTCGCGTGGTAGAGCCTCGACGTTGGCGAGCGTGGTTTGCACCTTTTTGGTCGCGCCGGATGGAGAAAGTGGTATGTGTCAGCGACGCGGTGGCCCAATGGTGTCATGAGAGCGAAGGCATCCCACGGAGCAAATTACGAGTGATCTCCAATGGCGTTGCAATTCAGGGGAGATTGGTCGCGCCTGCAGATGAAACTTCAACTCCCTTGGATTCGATACATCCCGCCCACCATTCACCCCTCGCAATGATGCCTGCCGATGGGATTTCGCGGAGCGACCGTATCCTTCTGTTCGTCGGGCGATTTGAATTGCAAAAGGGAGTCGATGTGTTGATGGAGCACGCCGAAGAGATACTCGCTCGATTGCCTGAATATCAGCTGGTGCTGTTGGGAGAAGGCCCACTGCGGAGTGACTGGCTAGCATTTCGAGATCGATCAAAACTCGGAGCCCGCATCGATGTCTTGGGACAAAGGGACGATGTTTTGGAGTGGATGCGACGTTCCGAATTGCTTTTGCTTCCCACTCGTTACGAAGGGATGCCCAATGTGGTCCTCGAAGCGATGTCGGTCGGTCTGCCTGTGGCTGTAACTCGGGTGGAAGGAATCGATTGTATCCTAGGTGAGTCGACCGATTCTCAGTCGGTGCCTCGCGATGCTTGGAGGGACTGGGTGGAATTGGTCGTTCGATTAGCTAGCCAACCCGAATTGAGAGTGTCTTTAGGTCGTGCGAATCAGCAGCGGGCAGTTGCCGAGTATTCGCTCGATGGGCAGCTTGCTAAGTAC